>CAYYBI010000043.1:0-15693 GCA_964469835.1 uncultured Rhodospirillaceae bacterium | reverse complement strand
TGCTGTCGCGCGGCAGGTACAGCTGCACCGTCGTCCCGCGGTCGGGTTCCGAGTAGATGGTAACGTGACCGCCGGATTGCTTGATGAAACCGTCGACCATGCTCAGGCCGAGACCGGTCCCCTGGCCGACTTCCTTGGTCGAGAAAAATGGATCGAAGACGCGCTTCAGGATCTCGGGCGGAATGCCGATTCCGCCATCGGTAACCGACAGTACGACATAATTGCCCGGCTCGATCTCGATATCCTGTTGAGCCATGCTGTCGTCGACTTGGATGTTGCGGGTCTCGAGGGTCAGATGACCACCATTCGGCATAGCGTCGCGCGCATTGATCGTGAGGTTGAGGATCGCCGTTTCCAATTGGCTCGGATCGACCTTGATCGGCCAGATGTCTGCGTTGCAGCGGAGCGCGATTTCGATGTTCTCTCCAAGCGAGCGGCGCAACAGCTTGGTCATGCCGGTAAGGGTCTCGTTGATGTCGATGACCTCCGGCTTGAGCGGCTGTCTGCGCGCGAAAGCGAGGAGTCGCCGGTTCAGTTCGCGGCCCCGGAGGCCTGCTTCAAGCGCGTCATCGACCAGTTCGCTCGACGCTTCGTCGCCGGCCAATTGCTCTTTCAGCATGTCCAGGTTGCCGATGAGGATGCCAAGCAGATTGTTGAAGTCATGCGCAATGCCGCCGGTGAGATTGCCCACGGTCTCCATCTTTTGCGCATGTTGGAGCTTCTCGAGGGTTTGTCGAAGCTCATCCTCCCGCTGCTCCTTAAGGCGCAGGGCCTCCGCGAGTTTATCAACGGAACCGCTGAGATTGTGAAGCTCGGATGACCGGAAGCGGGAAACACCGAGGTCGACGTTGAGCTTGCCTTCGGCAAAACTCGTGAGGCGGCGGCTGATGTTGTTGATTGGGTTGAGCGCCAGAAATTCGACCAAGGCGATGACAATGACCGCAAGCAAGAGCATGCCGAGGCCGACGCAGAATTGGATGATCAGGGCGTGCCGCTTAATTTCCGCACGGACATTGGAGAAGTTCCACTCGATGTCGATTTCACCGAAGGTTTCCCCTTCGAAGACGATGCTTTTCGAGAATTTTACCGGCTCGACCTGCGACGGGGTGATCTTGTTGCTCCAGCGGGCCAGCGTTTGGCTGTTTTCGTTGAGGATGTTGATTGCCAGGAGGTCGGCTTCTTCTCCGGCCACCTGCTGGACGATCGTCTTCAACAGCGGCTGATCTTCTGAAATTACGGCTTCCAAGGCAGCGGCGGTGATGATGTGAAAGGTCTGTTCGCTCTGCTGGTGCAGCTTCTGGCGAAGGTAGTTGGTTTCCAATTTTTGAACCACCAAGCCGGATACGAAGGCCACCGCAATCGCCGCGAGCGCCAGCGCCGCCGTGATTTGCCGACGAAGCGAAAAATGCCAAGGCTGCGCGGACTTATCTTCGCGGACTTTTGTATTATTGGCTGCTTGCATAACCATTTCTCAATCTCACCTTGGGGGCTATCCCAAATTCGAACTCTAAGTATCCCATCCGTCGGCCGGCACAGGGCCGCCGACCGGCTGTGCCTCTATTGCTTACCTCTGCGCCGGGCGATGTTCGCCTGCGTCTTGAAAAACAACTGGTTGCCCAGCATCGCTTCGCGGATGAACGCGTAATCTTCGTCGCTGCCTTCGAGGAACCCGTCTTTCGCCAAGAATTTCATTGCCTTGGAATTGTTGAGGGTCAGCAGCGCTTGCCGCACCAGCCTGATCTGCAGATCGGGCAGGCCGCCGCGGGCGATCCAGGGCTTGGTGACATTCGGAAACTTTGCGATCGCGCGCAAGGGAACGCCGTCGGCAACAAGCTTCTTGAAGGTGCTCTCTTTCAAAGCACCGGCGGCGAACCGGCCGGCGCCGACCGCGGCACCGACGGCGTCATGGCGCCCGAGATATTCATAGTGACCGAGATCGCCGACCTTCATGCCGTGGCGCAGCAGATGCAATTGGGCGAGATACCGGCCAATCGTCGAGCGTTCGTCACCGAAGGCGAAGGTTCTGCCGCGCAGTTGCGTGACCTGGGTGATTTCGCTGTCCTTGTCGACGCAGATGACGCCGTTAAAGACCTTGCTGCCGTTGTTGCTTTCCACCGCGATAATCTTGATTCGCGGATCTCCGTGCTTTGCTTCGACGTAGGAGGCCGGGCCGAACCGCGCGAAGTCCACTTTGCCGGTGACCAGATCCTTGACGCCTTGTTCGTATGACTTTGCGACGTGCATCTGAATTCGGACGGGACCCTTGTGGAGGACCGCCATTTGTCGCTCCAGCGCATTCAGCACCGGACGGAACTGCCGCACCATGGAAGAAGGCTTGTCGGAGGAGTACACCCCGAAGGAGAGCGTGATTTCGCGCTTGGCGTGTGCATCCAGAGAAAACCCGCCTAAAAGCACAATCAGGGAAATCATCCGAATGAGCGACGAGCGCATGGCGAAATCTCCTGCCGATTTTTTGTAGCGCATAACTCGTTCATAAGCGCCAAGGAGTGAAAAATTCATAAAATTCCGCTTTTCCGAGCTATCGATGGGATGAATTGGCCCCCAAGATGCCGGCCGGTTGAAATTAAACATTTTTCCGACCCCCCGACTTTTTCGCAATTTTGGCGGTCGAATTTTCCATTTCATCGCTTGATTTTGAATCGTCCGCCGAAGGATCGGTGCGTTCGATGATCTCGATCGTTCCGTCCAAGTTCAATTGCAGAAGGTCGCCGGTATTGACGCGGAATTCTGCACCTTTTACCCCAACAATTGTATTGATGTTGTATTCGCGTGCGAGGATCGACGTGTGGCTGAGCCAGCCGCCAACTTCGGTCACGATGCCTTTGAGCCGCGGGAAAACGGGCGTCCAGCTCGGGTGCATGTATCGCGCGACGGCAATCTCGCCATCCTCGACCATGTCAATTTCCTGGCTGGTCAGAACCCGGGCGCGGCCGGTGATTGGGGTGCTGCCCGCAACCAGAACGCCGCGCAAATCCTCGCTCGAGTCGACATCTTCGTCAGCGTCGCCATCCGGCGCCAACCGCTCAATCTGGCGAAGCGTCAGGCTCGTCGGAAGCGCAGCGATCGCATCGAATTGTTCCGCGGCCGTGCGGCGCCGTCCGATTAACGCAATCAGTTCGTCCAGGGCGTCCGCGTCACGCAGTCGGCCCAATTCGGCATATTCGAGGTAAAAGATGCCGCCATCGAGCTCGAGGCGTCGGTCGAGTTCGACCAGCATCTGACGTATCACCGAGATTTCGCGCAGCGAGTGATTTTTGGCCTCTTCCTTGAGGTTCTGGAACTTCCGGGCGCGCGATACGGCGATCGCCAGCGTGGCGTCGTCCGGCAATTCCGCGTTTTCCGGGCTGTTTGCGGCCAAGGCGGTCATGGACGCGGCACTCTGGAGGAGCTGTTCCATCATCGCGTCGTCGTCGCGGTAGCGCGGTAGCGCCAACTCATAGTCGATTGTCGCCCGGTGTCCGAACACCGAAAGAAACTCTTCGACCTTTTCGCTGTCCGAGCGGGGGCCGCCCAGCAGACTCATAGCGTAGTGGACAATGGTTTTGGGGCCTTGTCCCAGATACGCACCCGTCGTCAGACCACGCTTGCTCAGCGCGCGTTCCGCCGCCCGCATATAGAAGTCGGCGGTAATATTGATGATGTCGACCTGAACATGCGATTCATAGAAGTATCTGTCGCACGTGTCGTCGAGCAGATCGATGAGATCGGCCGTCGGCAGGCGCCGGCAATCCATTGCTTCGAGGATCCGCAGGTCCGACAGATAGGCCGGCAGGAAATTTTCACGGAAATTCTGCTCCAGCGTTTCGGCCGCACGCGACAAGCGGAAGGACGCTACCGGTCCAAGTCCCTTGCTGGAACGCCGTTGTTGCTCCGGCACATTGACATAGAGGCCGCCGAACACGGACACGGTATACGGGGGCGAGGCTTCGCCGACGGTATAGGGAACGCCGAGTTTGCGGCATGCCAGATCCACGCTGCCACCGGGCTGCCACAAGGCTTCCATGAAGGATGCGCTCATCGGCGTCGGCCGCGGTAACAGTTCGGACAGCTCGTTCTGGGCGAAAACCGTTCCTTCCGGGTTGCCGGTTTGGGCGATCTCAAGCAAACGGTGACGTTCCGCCTCAAACAAGCTGGTTGGCGTCTCGTCGGTCTGCGTCCGTGCCAGAACGGTGATATTGCGTGCCTGTAGCAGGAAGAATTGGCCGTCCTTGAAAGCCCATTCAATATCCTGTGATTGACCGAACAGATTCTCCACCTGCAGTCCGAGATCGATCAGCGGCGTCAAGTCCATCGGCGGGACCGCATTGTCCAGCGGTTTCCGGCTGATGCGTCCAAATGCGAAGGAAGTGGGCTCTTCGGTGCCGCTTGCGAGTTTGTCGCCGAGGCCGTCCGTCATCTCCACAAGCAGCGTGCCGCTTTGCATGGGATGCTCGGTGAACAGGATGCCCGCATAGTCGGCATCCACCAATTCCTGGATGATGACGCCGCCACCGGTGGGCTCGTCATTCCCGTAAAGTTCGGCATCGTTGGACATCAGGGACACACGCACGGTTTCGATTGCCGAAACGAGCGCGTCCGGGTCGACATCCAAAATCGAGTCGAAGACGCCGGCATAGCTGTGATCTTCTCCGTCCTCGCCGAGGCCCGAGCTGCGCACCGCCATGCGGGACAGGCCCTGGCGCTGGCGAAGTAGGGTGAGGCGGGTCGCTTCATCTTCGTTGAGCGTCGACCCGGACCCGTTAGTCGCAAAGGCGGCGTCCGGAACAACCAGGCCACCGGGAACCGGCAGGCCGGCCTCCATCATCAAGGAGAGGCGTTGCGCTTTGGTGCCGACACCGGCAATGCGGTGGGCATGCCTGAGCAACTCGACGCGAGGCGCCAGCGGCTTGGCTGCGGTCGTGCCGCGCGGATCGGACTTGCGCATCGCTACCCGGACGAGAACCGCCTGTATCAGCATGAGGGCAAGGCTGAGGATCAGGTACAATGTCAACGCGGATTTCAGCGTAGCGGTGAGCGCGATGAAGAACACGCCCACGCCGAGATGAAAGAGGAAAAGCTTTGTGGTGTACCGCGCCACGTTGATCCTGAGTTGCAGGAAGACCAGCGAACCCAGCAAAATCGGCAAGGCGAAGGTCGGATCCGGCGCCCCAATATCGGCGACCCAAAGGAATGGGTCGCTGTTCGGCTGTGCCACCGCAGAAACGGCGGAAAAGAAAGCGACGAGCAGGACCAATTGCAGGATCAGGCCAATCACGTTGCGCGAGTGCGTCAGGCCATTTTCGCGATAAAGCGTCTTGATCGCGTCCTTCAGGCGTTGCGGATCTCCTTTGAGTTTCTCTTTCAGCTCGGAGACACGGTCGGCAATCCGCCGTTCGACGATCTGGTCGCGCTCGCTCTTGATGGTGAAGGGCAGCAGCAGGAACCGGAGGACCGCGAGCACAAGGAAGATTGCCAGCACCATATTGCCGGTGCGGTGCAACGCCAGCGACAAGCCGGAATCGAATGGCCGGCGGATGATGCTGAACACATTTCCGTCATTGGCGTCGAGCCAGCGTTGGACATGCGGCTTGGCGGCTGACGCCTGGAAATATTCGTTCGGAACCGTGTAGCGACCACGGAAATCGAACCCGCGCCGGTGCAGGCGCAATCCGAGAATCTGGGAGTAGAAACAGCTCCGCTTGTCGTAACACGGCGCAATGATGGGGCGCTTCGGCAATTTCTCGAAGGCGGCATCGATTTCTGCACCCGTCATCTTGCGGAGCGTCATGTTGACGGCCGACGGTAAATGGCCGGCTTTAAAGTCGTCGGGATAGCGGACGTCTACAAAGAGCGCATTCTCTTCCGCGACAAGTTCTTGGACTTCCGGCGTGTCCAGCAACACATCGTCATTCGGAAAGGCCGGCAGCGACCGCAGCGATTCCGTCGACTGGGTTCCCGCGATCTGCGCCTCGCGGCCTTCGGCCTTCCATTTTTCGAACCCGCCTACGATGAACCGGCAGTCGATGCCGACTTTTTTCAACGCGTCGCAAAGCTCGGAACTGCGGTTGCCGGAATGGCACAACAGCACGTTTTTCTTGCCGGCGATCTGGGCCTCCTTGGCGCGCGCGATCAGCTCCGGATAGGGAATATGGGCGAACCCACCAAGCTTGCCCCCTTCGAGTTCTTCCGCTTCACGGACATCAATAAAGGAAATGCCACCGGCGCCCGCGCCATTGGTCGGTTTGGCGGTTGACAGGAGGGTATCCAGTTCCGAGGTGCTGATTCCCTGCGGATGTTCGATCTGTTTGCTGAAAGCCAAGGTCTTGAGAGACGTATCGCCGACCTTGTTGCCGGCCTCGATCGACGTCCGCGTCAAATTGGTCCGCAGACGCGTCTCGGTCGCATCGCGCTCGTTAGCCCACTGCAGCGTATTAATTGCGACCGATCCAACCAGGGCGACGCAGACCACGCCGAGGACCATGCGGGAGGCACCGCTGGTGGCGGCGGTCCTGCGGCCGCGGCGCTTGTGTCCGCGCCGTGAAAAGAGCGCACCACCGACGGCGAGCGTTAGCAGACCGAATATTTGCGCAATGTTCGAGAAAAAGCTCACCATGACATCCGGCGACGGAATCGCAAGCGCCGGCCGCGTGAGAACGCACAGCGTCAGAATAGCGAGGATCAAGCGCCAAGAATTCTTTCCGCCCGCGTGGCGGCAGCGCTTCATATCGGGTATGCAGCGTAATTCAGTCATTTCTCAAGCAGCCAATTTGCGACGCGATACTCGCGACTTCTTTAATCTTAACCGCTTGATTCCCGTATATTATGCGATGCAATGTAAATTACATCATTATTTTTAGATTTATTTTTTTATGTTTGTAATAAAAACGACAAATTCATTAACAAAATGTAAATGTAGATAGTTAATTACATAATTAACTAATATATTTTAGCGATATTTACTATAATTATTTATTGGCTGAAGAGTGTTTCCGGCTTCGCCTGAGACTGCTAGCGGGAAGTTTATCAACCCGCGTTGTCGCCATCGATTACAGTAAAGCCACATGCTGGTTGCAGGCTGCCGACCAAGAACGAATGATGCAGGATGACAAAAAAATGCGCGCGGGTGCGTTTCGCTAAAGCGCCGGAATTTGTTGCGCGACCGGAATAGAAAGGTGCTCAAACGATGTCGCGGGAAACGATGGAATCAATGGTGTCGATGTCGGGACTCAATTTTCTATCGACGCTGTTTGTCTTTGCCGCCGGGCTGATCGTTTTTGTCCTGGTCGTGCTTTTCATCATCGATGTGACTCAGACCGCCGACGCGGTACGCCGCAACTACCCTGTAATCGGCCGCTTTCGCTCGCTTTTCACCACGCTTGGTGAATTTTTCCGCCAGTATTTCTTCGCGATGGATCGGGAGGAAATGCCTTTCAACCGGGCGGAACGCGATTGGGTCTACCGATCGGCCAGGGGCGTCGACAATACGGTCGCCTTCGGTTCCACCCGGAGTTTGACTCCGATCGGGACGGCGATTTTCGTCAACTGCCCATTTCCCACGCTGTCCGAAGACGCGGTGAACGCGCCCAGCCTGACGATCGGCCCCTATTGCCGCACGCCGTACGAGGCGCAATCGATCATCAACATATCGGCGATGAGCTACGGCGCGCTGTCGACACCCGCGGTCCGCGCGCTCTCCAAGGGCGCAAAGCTCGCCAATTGCTGGCTGAACACCGGCGAGGGCGGGCTCGCTCCCTATCACCTGGAAGGGGGATGCGATGTCGTCTATCAAATCGGCACCGCGAAATACGGCGTGCGCGACCTCGAGGGCAATTTATCCGATGCCAAACTGGCCGAGGCGGGTGCGATCGACCAGGTCCGCATGTTCGAATTGAAGCTCAGCCAAGGCGCGAAGCCCGGCAAGGGCGGGATCTTGCCGGCGGCCAAGGTCAACGAAGAAATCGCCCAAATTCGGGGTATTCCGGCCTTTCAGGACTCGATTTCGCCGAACCGGCATCCGGAAATCGATTCGATAGACGACCTGCTCGATGTCATCGGCCGCATTCGCGACGCGACCGGCAAACCGACAGGTTTCAAGGCCGTGCTCGGAGCCTATGGATGGGTCGAAAATCTGTGTCTGGCGGTGCACGAACGCGGCATCGAATCCGCACCCGATTTCATCACCGTCGATTCCGGCGATGGCGGTACCGGCGCCGCGCCGATGCCGCTGATGGACAATGTCGGGCTGCCCATTCGCGAATCGCTTCCGATGGTCGTCGACATCCTGTCAAAGCATGGCCTGCGCGACCGTATCCGGGTAATCGCATCGGGAAAATTGGTGACGCCGGCGGAAGTGGCGTGGGCCTTTTGCGCGGGCGCGGACTTCGTTGCCTCGGCGCGCGGCTTCATGTTCGCCCTGGGTTGTATTCAGGCAATGAAGTGCAACAAGAATACCTGCCCGACCGGCATCACCACGCATGACCGGCGGCTGCAAAAGGGCCTTGACCCGGAGGACAAGGCGGTCCGGGTCAAGAATTTCGTCGAGAAACTCCGCTACGGGGTCGGGCTGATCGCGCATTCCTGCGGCGTCAAACATCCGCGCGCGCTGAAGCGCTATCATGTGCGTATCGTGCAATCGAGCGGCCGCTCTACGCCGATGGACGAGCTGTACCCGCCGGTCGAGTCCGCCGCCGCGACGCCGGACCGGCCGGGCCGCGTCGCGCAGCAGTGAGAATGCTGTCGTTCCGATCGGATCGACGTTAAATCTGCGAGTAACCGGAGCCCTCAGTCTCGACGCCACGGCCCACCGCTTTGTCGATCCAGCCGAATTCTTCCAGAATCAACTGGCTGTAGGTGACCCGGCCGTTGACTTTCTCCGGCGATTCGGACGCCAACAGGAGCGACGCGCGCGCCATCATCTCCGGCGGCTCACCGCGTGGGTCGTCCATCCCGCTGACCAGCTTGTGGAACACGGTCCCCGGGGTCGGGACCACCCGGGACGGGGAGACGGCCGAAACCGAGATCGTTCCGTATTGCGAGACTTCCTGCGCCAGCCCTTGCGTGAACCGTTCCAGCGCGGCTTTGCTGGCGCCATACATTGTGCCGCCCCGCACGGTCTGGTCTTCGTACGGGCCGCGGCCCGGCCCGATCGCGGCGCCCGAGCTGATATTGACGATGGCGCCGCCGCCGCTTGCGATCATGTCCGGCAGCACCGACTTCGACAGGATGAAGGGCGCATGGACGTTGATGGCAAACGCCCGGATCCAACGGTTCGTTTGATAGTCCTCGATCGGGATGTAGTAGTTGAGCGCCGCGTTGTTGACCAACACGTCGACCGGCCCGTAAGCGGCCCGTGCCTGGTCGAGCAAAGTAAGGCAGTCCGCCTCTTCCGAGATGTTGGCGGCGACGGCCGTCGCCTCGCCGCCCCCCGCCCGGATGCCTTCGACCGTGCGCGTCAACGACCCCTCGAGCGGATGATCGCCTTCCTTCAACGTGCGCGCCGCACATACGACCTTTGCGCCTTCGGCGGCGAAGAGTTCCGCAATCGCCTGACCGATGCCCCGGCTCGCGCCGGTTACCACCGCGGTCTTTCCGTCCAGTTTCGCCATATCGATCTCTCCCCTGCGGTGCCGCCGCTGTGGCGTCCTGTGAATTTGACGCTCACTATAGCAAACCCGCGCGTCGGGATCGCAAGACGCTCTCCACATTCCGGTGCGATCCCCCTATGCTTCGGCCTCGTGTGGCCGGGGCGCCGCCAGCGATTGCAACGAACCGAGGAAGCCATCGACATGACCGTCCGAAACGGCCGCGAATTCCTGAGTATCCCGGGACCGACCACGGTGCCCGACGAGGTACTCAACGCCATGCACCGCCCCGCGATCGAGATTTATTCGGGCGCGCTGGTCGATATCACCCAGAGCTGTCTCGCCGACCTCGGCCGGGTCTTCCGAACCGAAGGCAGCACCTATATCTATGCCGCCAACGGGCACGGCGCCTGGGAAGCGGCGCTGGTCAATGTCCTGTCCCGTGGCGACAAGGTGCTGATCCTTGCCAGCGGCCGCTTCGCCGTCGGCTGGGGTGAAATGGCGGGGATGCTCGAACTTGAGGTGGAAACCCTGCCGGGGGATTGGCGGCATGCGGTCGATCCCGCGGCATTGGAATCGCGCCTGCGGGAGGATGGGGCGGATGCGATCAAGGCGGTCCTGGTGGTGCAGGTCGATACCGCGTCCGGCGTCGTCAATGACATACCGGCCATTCGGAAGGCAATGGACGCCGCCGGTCATGGCGCGTTGTTGATGGTCGATACCATCGCCTCGCTGGGGACCATGCCGTTCGAAATGGACGGCTGGGGCGTCGATGTCAGCGTGACCGGATCGCAGAAAGGGCTGATGACGCCGCCCGGATTGGGATTCGTTGCGGCCGGAAAGCGCGCGGCGGCGGCGCATCTGAATGCCGGGCTTCGCACCCGCTATTGGGACTGGACGCAGCGCGACGGCGATCAGCACTATCAGAAATACTGCGGCACGCCGCCGGAACACATGTTGTTCGGACTCCGCAAGGCGCTGGATATGCTGCTCGAGGAAGGGCTCGAGAACGTCTTCGAACGGCATCGTCTGCTTGCGGAAGCGGTGCGGCGGGCTGTTGGCGTATGGGCCGAGGGCGGCGAAATGGAGTTCAATATTCTCGCGCCTGCGGACCGCGCCAACTCGGTGACGACGGTCTTGCTGCGCGAAGGTCTCGATCCGCGGCTGATTGCGGATTTTTGCGACCGGCGGTGCGGCGTCGTGCTCGGTGTCGGCATCGGTGGCCTAACCGGCAAGGCGCTTCGGATCGCCCATATGGGGCACGTCAATGCGCCGATGATTCTCGGCACGCTGGGCGCGGTGGAAATCGCGCTGCAGGCTCTTGGAATTCCGCACGGCAAGGGCGGCGTCCAGGCCGCCATCGACTGGCTCGGAGACACGGTGCCCGCCTGATCCCGGCGCGGCGTCAGTTCAAGACGTCGACGGTCTTGCGTTCCACCAAATCGAAATCGATCTCGGCGCCGATGCCGGGTGCTTGCGGGGCGTGCACCATGCCGTCGGCATCCACGACAATTTCCTCGACCAGCCCGTATTTCTGTGACGCGTCGGGCAACAGCACCTCGAAAAATTCCGTGTTGGTGATGGCCATCGCCACATGCAGGTTGGCGAAATTGTTGTGCGAGTTGCCGCCATGGTGGATTTCGAAATTCATGTGAAAGGCTTCGGCAAGGTGCGCGGCCTTGAAGCACGCGGTGATGCCGCCTTTGACCGCCACGTCGCCGCGCAGATAGTCGGTGGCCTGCTGCATGATCCAGGGCGCGTAGCCGGTGAAGCCGCTCGGTGCATATTCTGTCGCGAGGATCGGGATATCGAGCAGCCCGCGCAGCTTCACGTAGTTGTAGATGTCGTCCTCCGCCAGCGGATCTTCGAACCAGTAATATCCTAAATCCTCGATCGTGCGGCCGACCCGCATCGCCTGCGGAAAGTCATAGGACCAGGTGGAGTCGAGCATCAGCGTGTAATCGTCGCCGACCGCTTCCCGGACGGCGCGGCACACGGCGATATCCTTCCGCCATATCGCCGGCGGGTGGATTTTGTAGGCGGCCCAGCCGGCCGATTGATGCTCCAGCGCCTGCTCCACGTATTCCGCCTCGGCGCTCATGGTCGGCGAACTGGCATAGGCCGGCAGGCTGTGGCGCGCGGCGCCAAGCATCTGGTAGACCGGTAATCCCGCGGCCTTGCCGCCGATGTCCCACAATGCGACATCCATCGCGCCGACAGTGCGGTATGTCGTCGCCCGCAGTCGCTTGCACATGTTCTTGTGCAGCCGTTCGCGGTCGAGCGGGTCCTGGCCCATCAACATCGGTTTCAGGTGATCGATCAACCCGCGTGCGTCGAGACTGGCGCTCCGGCTGGCCGCGCCCAGGAAGGCGTGTCCGTCGATACCGTCGTCGGTCCGGATGGTCAGGAGGCCGAGCTGACTCGTGCCGGCGAATAGGCCGGTGTGCTGGCCGTACCGGGTCGCCGGGATGCCGTCCCATTCGAACAGGGTCAGTGTGATGTCGTCGATTTTCATGATTGGGTTCTCCGCTCTCTATGGGCCTGCTGCGCCTCGTATCTTTTCGTGCCGCCGCGTGCCGGAAGCCAATGCGGTTTTCATGCTAGAGTTTTGCTTCATGCTGATATCAACCAGCGTGTTCTCGATGGCGGATCGAAAAGGAGTGCCGTAGATGATACGCGGAATTGACCATATTGAAATAATCGTGCGCGATGTCGAAGCCCATGTGGCTTTCTTGTAGTCCGTCGGATTTGAACTGATTACCCGCACGTCGCATCACGGGGCGTCGGCCGAAATGAAGTTGCCGGGCGACAATCAGCCGATCTTCGAGACTCACGAAGTCGGTGGCGAGGAGGTCATCGGCATCAATCACATCGCCTTGAAAGTCGACAATGCCACGGCGGCGCACGAGGATCTTCAAAAAAAAGGCGTGGCCTTCTCACGCGGGCCGAAATATATCGGTGTGACCGGGCGGACGACGGTCGAGTTGCGCGTTCCCGACGGCTGGCGGTTTCAGTTGGTGGACGCCGAACGCGCGGCGCCGGAATAGGGCCGGCCGATTCCGCTGGAGCTTTTGGCGGGTATCGGCAAATTCCGGATGACCGATTGACTGTGCTTGACTGCGAGTGCCGGTGGCGTATCTGACACTGAAACAGGAATGTTAGCCGGACCATGACCGATACCCGACACGCCGGCCCGATCCTCATTGTCGAGGATGACCGCAATATTGCCGCGCTGGTGGACCGATATCTGGCGCGGGAAGGCTTTTTGACGATCCAGGCCCATGACGGTAACACCGCGTTGTCTCTGGCGAAACGGCAGCCGCCGCTGATGGTGATCCTGGACGTCATGTTGCCGGGGCTCGACGGCTGGGAGGTGTGCCGCGCGCTGCGGCGGGAGTCCGACGTGCCGATTTTGATGCTGACCGCGCGGGAGGCCGAAATGGACCGGGTGGTCGGTTTGTCGATTGGTGCCGACGATTATGTGATCAAGCCGTTCAGCCCGCGCGAGCTGGTGGAACGGGTGAAAGCCATTCTGCGCCGGGTCAAGGCGACGCCGGGTCCCGCGGGCGGTGCGCTGGAGCATGGCGGGTTGAAGCTCGATCCCGAGAGCCGCGAGGTCACGATGGCGGGGTCGCCGGTCGCGCTGACCCCCTCGGAATTCCAGCTTTTGCACGTATTGATGGGCCGGCCGGGCAAGGTGTTTTCGCGCGATGAATTGCTTAGCCGGCTGCATCGAGACGGCGTTTCGGTGATCGATCGGGTGATCGACGTGCATGTTGGCAAATTGCGCCACAAGATCGAGCCGGATCCATCGAAGCCACATTACATCCGGACCGTGCACGGCGTCGGCTATCGGTTCGCCAGCCCGTCCGACGCCTGAATGCGGAGCCGATGATGAAGGACAAACTGATCTGGAAACTCTTCGCCATCAACATTCCGGTGATCGGCGTGGTCATTCTGGTCGTCTGGGTGGCGGTTGATTTTCTCGCCGCCGACTATTTCACCGTGCTGATGGAGCGCTACAAGATTTCGCCGGCGGATACGCATCAGATGTTCGTCGACGCGGTACATCGTTACCTGATCCACGCCAGCCTGATCGCCGCCGCGATGGCCGCGCTGCTGAGTTTTCTTCTGACCCGCACGGTACTTCGGCCTCTGTCGGACATGACCGAGGTGACCCAGCGCATCGCCGAGGGTGATTACAGCGCGCGCGTCACGGTCGGTTCCGGCGACGAGGTCGGCAAGCTGGGATGGTCGTTCAACCGCATGGCGGACAGGTTGGAGACCGTGGAGCAGCTGCGCCGCGGCATGGTTGTCGACTTCGCCCATGAGCTGCGCACGCCGCTGACCAGCGTGCGTGGGTATCTGGAGGCGCTGGCCGATGGCGTGGTGCAGCCGACGCGCGAGACCTTCACGATTCTGCAGGACGAGATCCTGCGGCTGGTGCGGCTGGTCGAGGATCTTCATCAATTGACCAAGGCGGACGCGGCGCGTGCCTATTTAAGCCGCGAATCGGTGAATTTGAGCGATCTGGTCCATCAGGTGCTGGAACTGCATCGGTTTCAGTTTCAGTCGCGCGACATCGATGTGAAGACCGAATTTTCCGAGGACGGCACGACGGTTCTGGCAGACCGGGACAAGATGCTGCAGGTGCTGCGCAACCTGGTGCAGAATGCGGGGCAGTACACGCCGGAGGGCGGAACGCTTCGGGTAACCGTACAGCGCGATGCGGATAACGCAAAAGTTACCTTTGCGAATTCCTGCGCCGGCGTCACCGAGGCGGACATGTCTTCGATCTTTGAACGCTTCTATCGGGTGGAGAAATCCCGATCGCGCGATAGCGGAGGCGCAGGAATTGGCCTTTCTATCGTCAAGGAACTGGTGGACGCCCATGGCGGCCGCGTCGGCGCGGAGCTGATCGACGATGAGATTCATTTCTGGTTCAGCGTGCCGGCCTGACGCGCCTTTACAATTTCTTTAAACCTTCTTTATTCGCCTCTTACATCTGTTTGCCATGCTCCTTATCGGCGAGCCCAGGGTTTGCCCGGATGCACGCGTGGCGCCGGGCGCCGTGAGGGACACTCGCAACATGCGAACAGGAGAAGACAGAATGGTATCGAATAAATCCAAGTTGATTAAACGAACCGCGCTTGCGGTTGGCGCCGCGGTGGCGCTCGGTAGCACGGTAACCCTGCCGGCGGCGGCGACGCCGCTTTCGGCCGACACGCCGATCCAACTGGCGGCGTGCAATCCCTGTGCGGCCAAGAAGGGCGGCTGCAATCCGTGCGCCGCCAAGAAGCGGGGCTGTAACCCCTGCGCGGCGAAGAACCCGTGCGCGGCGAAGAAGCGCGGCTGCAATCCTTGCGCTGCCAAAAAAGGCTGCAGCCCCTGCAAGCCTAAATAGCTCCCCGCCCGTGCGCACCTTGTTGACGGGTGCGCCGGCCCGAGGGAACCTCTACGGCGCGCCGCGGTCGTCAAATCGCGGTGTGCCGGGGGCTCCCGACGGGAGCAAACGTTCATGCGAAGCCAGAACCCGAACGCGGCACAGGGTGAGGAAGAATGAAGAAATTGATGAGGTTCGTTGCCATTAGCATGACCGCATTCGCCATTGCCGGTGCGGCGCATGCTGCCGGTGGCAAGCGGATGACGGTAACCGGCGAGGTGATCGACACGTGGTGTTACCTGACGGAAATCATGTATGCGGAAGGCACGGCGCACCATCGCTGCGCCGTCTGGTGTGCGGCCGGCGGCATTCCGGTCGGTATCAAGGGTGACGACGGCAAGGTCTACATGGTCCTGAAGATGGAGAGCGACACCACGAACGTCGCGAACCCGGCGATCCTGAAAATCCAGACCCACAAGGTGACGGTCAATGGTGACCACTATCGCCGTGACGGCATCGATTACCTGCTGGTCAGCAAGGTGGTGGAGGACGCCGGAATCGTCAATCAAACCCACCAAAAACACGGCATTCAGCCGTAATCGAAGGGAGGCGATGATGCGACGATTTCTGTACGGCTGCATCGGCGTGTTTCTGCTAGGCGCCGGCGTGGCGAACGCCGCCGACGAATGGGGCCTGCCGAACGAAAAAGTCACCCGCTTCGAGGCCAAG
>CAYYBI010000042.1:0-2605 GCA_964469835.1 uncultured Rhodospirillaceae bacterium | reverse complement strand
TTGCCCCCGTCATACAGCACGCCCCACAAATCGAGGATAAAGCCGTCATAGGCGTCCGCCAGGCGGCCGACGCCGGCGATCGTTTTCACATCCATGAAGGGGTCGCGACTCGCTCTGGATCCAATCCGGGTTGAGTGGAATCGCCTTCGGCGACCCGCCATCCCGGTGAATCGGCTCTAGCTGTACGACTTAGAGCGAATTCACGCGATTGATCGTGAGCACGATCAATCACGACCCGCTCTAGCCGGTCTGCTGCATGATGACGGGCTGGCCGAACAGCGGACCCTGCCCCAACGCGATATCGAAGGCGATCAGTTCCACCAGGCTGAGGTCGGTCTCGACATTCTCGACGACCACGTCGATGCCGATCGCCTTCAGCGTCTTGGCCAGGCCGCGCACGGCATCGGGGTCGTCCGCCGTGTTCGCCTGGACCCGCATGAATTTCGAGCCGACCTTGACGAAGCGGAAGCCGAATCCGACCAGCGATTCGAAATCGATCTCAAGGTCGGTTATCCCGTCGATCGAGAACCGGCAGCCGGTTTCCTGGATCTGCACCAGATCCTCCACGGCCTGTTCGCCGTATTCCATCAACGCCGACTGCGGGCATTCCAGCACCAGCTGCTGGGCCAGTGCCGGGTTCGCCTGCAGATGCGCGATCAGGCTCGCGAAAAACCCGCGGTCGCCCAGCGTTACGCCGGCGATGTTGTAAAAGCACGCGCCACCTTCGAGGCCCGAGACGTCGATGGTCGCGATCCGCTCGATACAGCGGGTCAGCAGTCCGTTCTCGATCGCCGCCATCAATTCCCCGCGGCCGGTCGGGTCGATGTTCGGGTCGACCGACAGCGCCACGCCGTCGGGCCCGCGGACGCCACCGTGGCATTCGTAATACGCGGGCTTACGTTCCGGCAGGGTGACGACGGGCTCCAGGTACAGATCCACCGCGTCGGTCTTCAGTGCCTCGGCAACGGCCCGCAGGCTGACATCCGGTGCACTGTCACCGCCGGCCTGCCCCAGATGCGCGTCGATCTGCTGCAGCGCGGCGGCGACCAGGCCCGAAGCCGCGGCCGCCGGCGGCGCGACCGGTTGCGGCGCGGCTGGCTGCTGCGCCGGCGGCTGTTCCACCGGCGGCGGTTCCACCGGCTGCGGGGCCGGCGGCTGCTCCATCGGCGGCTGCTCCATGATCGGCTGCTCCATCACCGCCTGCTCCGGCGGTGGAGGCGGTGCGGCCGCAGGCTGTGCCGGGATTCGCTCCGGCTCCAGGTCGGGATGCGCCGCCGCGGCCGGTTGCGGCGGGCTCGCGGCAATCGCATTGATCGTGCCCTGCATCTGCTGCAGCATGTCCTGGACCTGCTCGAACTGCTGCTGCTGCATCGTCAGTTGCTGCTGCATCGATGTGAATTCATTGTGCAGCTGATTGCCGGCGTTCTGGATGATCTCGATGTCGCCGGCGGTTTGCTGAACTGCGGCCTGGAGCTGCTCCACGGTCTGCGCGAGACCGTTCGTGCTGCCGCCTTCCTTCTTGAAGGCCTCGAACTCCTCCGCCGTCTGCTGGGCCAGCTCCTGAATCTGCTGGAATTGCTGAGCCGTCGTGTTGGCGCCGCGGGCGTCGGCGGTGGCCTTGCCGACATCCTTCTGGATGCCGTCGAAGCCGCGCTCCATTTTTTCGACCTTGTCGCGCAGCCCGACAACGCCTTTGAGAATCCGCCGGAACCCGTCGCGGCGAATGACGAATTCGTGCGACAGGGCGCCGAGCATGACGATCAGCGCACCGGTCGTCAGGCCGATGAAGAACTGACCAGACCCCAGCCAGCCGGCGATCATGCCGACGAAACCAGCGGCCATATAGGCCGCCGCCAGGATCAAGTGTATCCGCTTATCCATAACTACGCGCCAATTTTCCCCGAACCGAAGCCCCGCCGCCGCCCCGCGCAAGGTACGCTTGCAGGATTCGCAAGGCAAGCTTGCTTGTCCGGCTAGCGATGTTGGGCCCCCACGGCTGCGTCGACTTCATTATACCCATCGGCATGCAATAATGCTGCCAATTCGTCCTTGATTCGCTGTATCAATACAGGTCCTTGGTAAACAAATGCTGTATAAACCTGAATTAGGCAGGCTCCGGCGCGAATTTTGCGATAGGCGTCGCGGCCGCACGCGATGCCGCCGACGCCGATGAGGGGCACCGTCCCGCCGGTCAGCTGGTACATGTCGGAAAGCAGCCTCGTCGACGGTTCGAACAGCGGTTTGCCGCTCAGTCCGCCCGGCTCGGAACGCCAGCGGCCGCGCAGGCCCGCCGGACGTTCAACCGTGGTGTTGGCGATGATCAGGCCCGCGACCGTGCCGCCGCGGGCGACCGACGCGATGTCCTCGCGGTCCCGTTCGGTCAGCTCGGGCGCGATCTTGACCAGGATCGGCGGCCTGCCGTCCGGACAGGCTTGCTCCAGCGCCTGCGATGCCGCATCGACGATCCGCGACAATGCCTCGGCGCCCTGCAGCGCCCTGAGTCCGGGTGTGTTCGGTGACGAGACGTTGACCACAAGGTAGTCCGCCAGCGGCCCGAGCCGCGCCGCGCAGGCGGCGTAATCCGCGACCGGATCGTCGGTGTCAC
>CAYYBI010000041.1:0-6577 GCA_964469835.1 uncultured Rhodospirillaceae bacterium | reverse complement strand
GCGCCAGCCCTCGTGCGAATCCGTATGGGTCCATGCACGCGGCGACGCCTTGAATAGCACTGCGTCGCCCTCATGGGGACGCGCCTCATACAACCGGATCCCCAGCTTGTTTACGTCCATCGGGCGGCGGAGAAACGTCGGCATCTCCCCCGAATAGGCCTCGCCGAGCCGCCATGCCGCGGCGAAAAGGCGATAGCGAACGGCCATCCCTATTATCACCGCCAGATTGCGGAACCGCAGCGCCACATACGGCGCCACCGCCGACGCTTGCAGTTCGGAAAGGCGATACCAATGGTGCCGGAACCAGTTCGACAGCGTCGCGCGGCGCCGCCCCCGGCGCGACTGCGTATCGAGCAAGGCGAGCATGCCCACGGCCTGTCCCGCCTCGCGAAGCTGGCGGGCCATTTCATAGGCGACCCAGCCGCCCATCGAATAGCCACCGAGATAATAAGGCCCCTTCGGCTGGAGTTGGCGCATCTCCTCTATGTAGCGCGCCGCCATGTCTTCGATCCGCGCAAGCGGCGTCTCCGCACCGTCCAGACCGACCGACTGAATCCCGTAAAACGGTTGATCCTCTCCGAGATACTGCGCCAGGGCGCGGAAATTCAACACCTGACCGCTGACGCCATGCACGCAGAAGAAGTTGGGCCGGCTGCCTGAGGGTTGGATCGCTACGAGGCAGCGCATCGACGGCAACGTCTCAATGCGTTTCGCCATCTCCGCGACCGTGCCCGCATCGAACAGCACCGAGCGCGGCAGGGAGCGGCCGAGGGTCTTCTCGATCCGCAGGAACAGCTCTACCGCCTGCAGAGAATCGCCGCCCAACGAGAAGAAATCGTCATGCAAACCGACATGCTCGCGCCCCAGCGCCGATGCCCACAGCGCCTGGAGCTGGCTCTCAAGTGCCGTCGCGGGCCTGTCCTCATCAGCGATCGCGATCGCCTCGACCTCCCCAGCCAGGCCAAACGCCGACGCCAACTTATGGCGCTGGACCTTGCCGGTCGGCCCTTTCGGGATCTCCCCGACAAAAACGAGCCGCCGCGGCACCTTGTATTCGGCCAGGCTCTCGCGCAGAAAGGCCAACAGCGACGCCTCGTCCACCAACGTCCCGTCTTCAAGCACAACGGCGACTGCGACCTCCTCACCGAGTGTTGGATGGGGAACCGGGAACGCGGACGCCACCGCAACATTGGGGTGCGCCAAAAGCGCGTCGTCGATCTCGTTGGGGGATATCTTCTGCCCGCCCCGGTTGATCTGTTCCTTGATCCGCCCGGTGATAAAAAGATACCCGTCCGCGTCGAAACAACCCAGATCGCCCGTGCGGTACCAACCGTTTACAAATGCCGAACGGTTCGCAGCCTCGTCATTCTCATAGCCATCGAAGACCGCCGGTCCACGCACGGCGATCTCTCCTTCAGCGCCTCTGTCAACGGCTTCGCCCGCCTCGTCGACTATGGCGACACCGTCATGAACCGCCGTTCCGACGCTGCCAGGCTTGCGACGTGCGGGAGGGGGCTGCTCACACGTTATTGATCCCGATTCGGATGTGCCATAGGTCATGACGAGGGGCGTGTCGAAGGCCCGCTCCAACTCCTCAGCAATTGTCGGGTTAAGCGGGCCGGTTCCCGAACGCAAGAACCGAAGCCGAGGCGCTGCACGCTCGATGGTGCGTCGATAGTCCGACAACTGCCGGTGGATCGCGTGATAGAACGTGTAACCGCCGGTGCCCCATGTAGGTTCCTGCGATTCCAACGCCCTGAAAAAGCCGCTGACGCTGAAGTCGGCCAGTACACCGAGGCTGCCGCCGGCGATTAGGGGCGTAGAGAGGCCTTGGTTGAGACCACCACTATGATACAGGCGCAACATATTGAGGCTACGGTCCTCCGCGCTAAGCTCCATAGACCGGGCCACATAAGAGTTACGGCAGACCAGTTGTCGGTGCCGAATAGGCACCACCTTGCTATGGGAGGTTGTGCCCGAGGTCGCGATGACAGCGACAATGTCATCGGGTTGGACGGGCCCGGTGCGGTCTGAGACAGGTGTGATGCGGTGAGACTTGGCGGTGATGGCCATCCCGCCCCGTCCATCGGGCGACAGCTCCAAAACCGGCAAATCAAGCATCCCGGCGGCGTGGCGTGCCGGCGTGTCCAAATCTTCCGCAACCGCAACGGCGTTTACACACATATCGCGCATCTGGATTGCGAGTTCGCCGAGTGTACTTTCCGGATTCAGTGGAACAGGAGTCGTGTAACACCAAATGCCGAGGATCGTCAGCGCCATATCCCGGCCACCGGGATGAACAATGGCGACACGGTCATTCCGGCCGATACCCAATCCATTGAGGTCAACGCCGATGGAGTCGATCGACTCGAGAAGGCCGCGATAGCTAAGTGGTGCTGTTTCATCGGCGACCAGCGCCGGTGCATCCGGCGTCAGTTTAGCCCAATGGCTCACCACCTCATACATTGTGCCGAAGGGCTGGCTGGACGCGTCGGGGGCTGTCGTCATGAACCGCTCATCGGCCCATTATGGACTTGGAGCGCCTCATTTTACTATAAGACCAAACGTAGTACCAATTCCGAATCAAAGGCCATGCTCCGCGTATCCTCCTGATCCCATGCGGATGGTCCGCGTTCGACTTCGGGGCCTAGGAACTGAGTTCAACTGGCATTCTCGACCCTCTCAATCATGTTCTGCACTTGTCCGCTCTCGGCTAGAAGCCGACATCCAGACCATCATTCAGCAAAGTCCGATTTTTCCCTGGCAGCTACATGGCGCTCAATGTTGCGTTCGTCCGCTCCTGACCCGGAACGGTAGGGGCCTATGGCTACCGGTTTTCACGAATAGGCAATTCACCAAATAGCCGTTCTTTAAATATGCGGAGGGTATTTTTCGATGATAATTTGCCGCCCGTCGAAGCAATCTCCTCTCACGAATTCTCCGCGGCGAAACCGGTCTGGATGTCCATGATTTGGACCAACGCCACCGTCGATAGGGGTCCTTTTTCTCCCCATGAAGGCGTGCGTCGAACATCCGTTATGGTGAATCGCAAGTCCTTGTTGGCAGTCCCGGACCGCCCGCGCGAACGCTCCGACGTTCAAGCAAAACCACATCGTGCCACACGTTATCGATGTGACCATACCGTTCCCGTCGTCCTACTTCGCGAAAACCGAGTTTTCTGTGGAGAGCGCGGCTCGCACGGTTGTCCGCGATGATCTGCGCCTGCACCGTCCAATACCCTTCCCGCTCGGAGTCTGTAATCAGGCGATTGAGCAAGGAGTTACCGACGCCTTGCCCGCGAGCATTGCCACTTACGTAGACGCTGACCTCAGCGACACCTGCGGCGCCTCATGTGTCCGGGGCCTGTGCGAGCGCTGACCAGCCGACGATTGCTGCATCGTCTGTGCGGGCGACAAGTCTCCCGACCGTCAAATGCGCGGCATCCCAAACTTTCCAAATTGGCGGATCCGACATGAATGCAGCCAAGCCGGTCGCAAGACCTTCACGATAGATCTTCCGTACCTGTTTCCAGTCGTGTTTCGCCATGTCGTCGATCGTGAAATTCATGCTCTGGGTCCCCAACACAAGTCTAAAGAACGAATGCGGACAGCCCGGCAATGGCGGCTGACCAATCGCTCTATGATGTAAACTGTGCGCCGACAAGCCACCAGTGTTCAAGGAGATCAGGCGCGCGCGAAAGGTTGAGGCCGCAAAACGCCTCGGCATCTGCAATCCATGAGTTTTATGGGAGGGATATTCGATCCGACGGTTTTTGATCTCAATCAACGTCGCCGCGCCAATGACTCTATTGAATTAACGCCGTGAGAGTCGAGGCGTGAAGCCGCTCCCCATTATCTGGGAAAGAGGAAAGCAAATGACGGAGCACCATTTCGAAGCGGCGGAGCTAAAGAACTTGGCGGAACGGGTGACGGGATTACTGCGCCTGCGTACGCTGCCGGTCGGCATGAAGTTGTTTGAGGAGGCAGCGGATATGGAGGCCGTTCCCCGGCTGCGGCGGCCGAAGGTGGGGGTGCGCCATACGATGTGCCAACTCGTGACACAGAGTCGTGTGGCCGGTTTGACGCTCGGGATTACAGCCGAGAATCTGCAGTCTGATAGCAACTGCGGCGGTGTGCCGGGGTTGTGCCAACCGTCGCAGCAGTACCTGTCCGGCGAACGGTTCGTCGGCGTATGGTTCGAAAATCAGGAGGCCGCGCGCGAGCACCAGGCACAGATGCCCCGGGTGACCTCGGGACGCTATGCTGGCGTCGTCATCTCACCCCTGCGCACGGCGCGGCTTGATCCACCGGACATCGTGCTATTCTACGCTACGCCAGGACAGATGATCCTGTTTATCAACGGCCTGCAGTGGAAGCAGTATCGCCGGTATGATTTCACGATCACCGGTGAGACGGCGTGTGCCGATTCATGGGGCCGCGCGCTCGCTACCCGAGAGACCAGTTTGTCGATTCCGTGCTTTGCCGAACGGCGCTATGGTGGCGTGGCCGACGACGAACTGCTCATGGCACTGCCGCCCGATGAGTTCGTCCGTGGCATTGAAGGGATCGAGGGCCTCAACCGCTCTGGCATACGGTATCCGATCATGCCTTATGGTCCTCAGTCTGATCCCGCCGACGGCATGGCTGTGAGTTATGGAGACAAGCCGGCCTAAGGACGCAGCACCGTCGCAAGCGACCGCCGCGAACAAATTGGTTCAATGTTGACCACGCCAACGTCGTTTTCGTGTTCAGCGTGCGCCTTTGCGGCCTTCTTTTGGAAGCTTGTGAGGCTTTTCAGGCCGATCCGGCCCCCATACGCGGTCGTAATACGAATCCGCAAGCATCAAGGCGCCGATTGGATTGTGCGCAAGAACGCGATCCTTCGCGACGAGCGTGGTAACGAGTCCTTCCGAATGTTGGAAAAACAGACTGTCGTGACCGACACAGAGGCCCAGGACAATGTTGAACTCACACCCGGCCTTGTTTAGCAGTTCAGCTTGGGAAACTGGGTTGCACATGGACTCATGACCGCCGGGGCGGATCTTCTCTTCGTCGGTCAGGCCAATCTCCTCTTTCGGAATGCCGCCATTCTTGCAAGCAGCCGAAGCCACCTCAAACCCATGACTTTCGAGTATCCCGGTGAGAACATGTGCCTGGTCGACAAAACTAATGCACGTCGCAATACCGAGCTTGGTAAACCCCATTTTCTTTGCGAACTGGCAGACCTCTTCGACACGAGTCCAACGACAATATCCCTCGCTTTCGACCCGCGCGGATTCCTGCGCAACCCGGCGCACCAAAGGCTCAGCATATTTTTCGGAAGCGGTGTCGATGGCAACCTGAGCGGTCTTGGAGGGGCAATACCCAGGCCCACGACTCGCCGATTCCCCCTGGCGGCACGCCCGCACGGTCGCCGGGCAGTAGGCACACGCGGCATCATGGTAATTCGTTGCCCTAGAATCCTTCAGTGACATTTCTGAGCCTCGCAATTTTTCTCTTTGATTAGAAATACATTCTTTGCCACCGCGCCTTGATATGCATCAAGAACCGAGAAAGCGTATTAAAATGGGCGTGAGGGGCCAAAACGAACCAAGCGTTAGTCATGTCGGAATGAGTCCGCTCGTCGCCCAGGGGCGGACATTCCGGCGACCGCACTCGACTTCCGCTGCTGACCCAAGAGGGACATTGCAGCGCAGCGCCGATGCATCCGCACCCCATCCAACGCCGAGCAGGCCGGTTCGCCCTTCACTCTCGTGGCATCCCCGGCGGATCATTCCTTCCCACAGAATCCTAAAATTCCAACTCGTGACTGGTGCCAATCCTGGGGCGAGTTAAAATTAATATGATCGACTGAATTCCGTTTTTTTGCATTTGGCACACGGAGGAACGTGACCTGTTCGAGACATGGTTAATCGACTGTCACAGTTGTCACATGTCAAAGTGCCGGGTCCGCAGATTTCGCCGGTCCGATAGGTTCGGTGAGCCTTCATTGATTCGGCCATATCAGAGAATACCTCCCCCGCGGACTCGGCGAGCGACTGCATCAATCCAAGTACGCCGAATCCGATGCGTTCGGGGTTAAGTCCGTGGCTCGCGCCCCGAACCGCTGATTCTAGCTCGTCTTGGGTCAACGTGAGATCCCGCATTACAAACTTGCGGAGCTGCTCGCCTTTCTCGGCAGTAAATGTTCCCGCGGCAACCATTTCTTTCTTTGCAGTCTCCAGCGCGTCCTCCAAGGACGTGCGACTTTTTTCAACCGACTGCTCAAATAATTCTCGTGTCCTGGCCGCCAGATTTTCAAAATGCTCTATTTCGGGGCCATGAGGCGATGTTTTTTTAGCCATCTTGCTTCACTCCATTCTGCTTCGGATTGACATCGCGGTTAAATCAAATTCGGCAAAAAAAGAGACCCCATCAACCTTCGCTTAATGGCTGTGTGCGGTCGCCGCAAAAGAGATTACACGGCCAAATGCGCCGACGCCCGATACTACGAGATCCAAGTGTCAACGTCGCAACACTAGAAGAATTGGATTCCCAAGATCACACACACGCCCAACAGGGCGAGGATTAGTACGCCA
>CAYYBI010000040.1:0-6699 GCA_964469835.1 uncultured Rhodospirillaceae bacterium | reverse complement strand
GCTCGGTTACATCGTTCGGGCGGTCACATCCGAGAAGCGGTTATCGGCGGAATCGCTGCAGCTTTTCAGCCTTATCGTCGCCGAGACCTCAAGAGATGCACGCGCCGCGCTCGCGCGCGACGAAAAAATCATCATACCGCTACGCGAGGAACTCAGAAGCCTCAACCTGCCGCCCCAAGAGGGGGAGCCGGAAGAACCGCCTGAGATCGCGGCGCTGAGACAGAAGCTACAGGATCGCGTCTCCCGCGTTGAGGGACGTATCCAGAAGACGCGGCTGGTTCTCGTGCGGGCCCAGAACCTCAGGGGACAGTTGAGCGTCCGAGGGACTACCGGGGTTCAGGAATTGTTGCAAGTTTCACCCAGCTTGTTCGAGGCGGCGACCTGGCGCAAGGCGAACGAATGGTTGAGCAGCCTCGTCGGTCGTATCGCCGCTTCTCCTGCCGAATGGTGGGAGGGTGCAAGAAGCAGCCTGCGCCCGGGGCGGATTATCGTGGTGGTCCTCGCTGGACTGTTGGCCATCGCCCTGGCCTTTCTGGCGCGCCAATGGCTGCGGCGTCGATTCACCAGACAAGAGACGACGGAAGAAGCGCCGAGCAAGGCACAGCGCACGATCTATGCCGGGCTGACGGCGCTCGCCGATGTGCTTCTACCATGGTCGGGGCTCGGCGCGTTGGCCGCCGCCCTCTCTGCCGCCGCGCCCAGCAATACATATTTCGAAGCCATCCTCATCAACCTCTGTTTTTCCGGCATGGCATTTTTTGCAATTTGGGGGCTCGCGCGCGCCGCCCTCGCCCCCGAGGCACCCCAGTGGCGCATCCTGCCCGTCACCGAGAAGGGCGCCCGTAGCTTGAACCGCCGGATCCGGGTAATCGCCATTTTCGTCGCCTTTGCTCTTTTCTTCAAATGGACCAACACCTTTGATGGACAAACCCATCCCGAGTTTCGCGCGGCTGCAAGCTTGATTTTCGGCACTGCCTACATTGCTTTGCTGCTCTTATTGTTGCCCGGCCGTTTCTGGGTAACGAGCGACCGTCCGGCCCGGCGGTTCGCGTCATCCGTGGCCCGTGGGACGATCGCGCTTGGCTTGCTCGCGGTGCCGATCCTGATCCTCGCCGGCTATTCGACGCTGGCAAATTTCTTCGAGCTGCGGTTTTTGGTTACCATTGTCGGCGTCGGCGCGACGACGCTGCTGTGGTCCGCGCTTCACGAGGTGCTTGCACAGACGCTGCCGACCGAGGGCCGGTACCACAGCCACGTTGACCGGTGGTTGCGGCTCTCCGATGGAGCGGCCCGACAGGCCCAGTTCTGGTGTGGCTTTCTTGTCGATGTCGTCTTGTTCCTGCCGCTGGCCTATGCACTGCTGATATTCTACGGGCTATCGCCTGATCTCCTGAACCTGTGGCTCAAACGGATCTTCACCGGCATACCGGTCGGAAATGTCACGATCTCGCTGGTCGACATCATTCTGGCCATCGTCGTCTTCGTCGTTGGCTTGGTGGTCTCTGGTTGGATCCGCAGACGCCTCGCGCAACGCATCCTAACGCATACACAGATGGATATTGGCGTTCGTGAATCCATCGCGTCGGGTGTCGGCTATGTCGGGATTGTCATCGCCATATTGCTTGCGATCGCGACCCTCGGACTCGATCTCACCCAACTCGCGCTTATCGCGAGCGCACTTTCGGTCGGGATCGGATTCGGGCTGCGGACGGTCGTGGAAAACTTCGTGGCCGGACTCCTGCTGCTTATCGAGCGGCCGATCCAGTCCGGGGATTGGATCGTTGTCGGCGCCCACGAGGGAACCGTCAAGAAGATCTCGGTGCGCTCGACCGAGATCGAGACTTTCGACCGAGCGTCCTTAATCGTACCCAATTCCGAATTGATTTCGCAGGCCGTGCTGAACTTGACGCACAAGAACAAGCTTGCGCGGGTGGCCGTGCCAGTAGGCGTCGCCTACGGATCGGATACCGACAAGGTGCGCGAGGTGTTGCTCTCCTGTGCCGAGGCGAACGAACATATTTTGAGTTATCCACAGCCGCATGTGCTGTTTCGGGCGTTCGGGGACTCATCGCTCAACTTCGAACTTCGCGGTATCATTGCCGATGCCAAACAGCGCTTCGTGGTGTCCAGCGACCTGCATTTGGCGGTGGATTCGGCCTTCCGCGAGGCCGGCATCGAAATCGCCTTCCCGCAACGCGACCTCCATATCCGAGACGCGAACCTCGGCGAGGCGGTTGCCGACACGGAGGGGGATATCGTTGCCTCCGCGCCATAGACGCTGAACTCACATTTCGGCTGTCTCAGCGGATGCGATCACGCGCCTGCCGCACCGCCAATCCCATAACCTTCGTCGCGGCTCCATAGGGGCGAAGGCGATCCGTCCCGATGACCTGCGGCGGTATAGCGCTTCATCGCGCGTCTCTCCGCCATGGTATGGCGAAAGCCCAGACGCAAACCCGCAGGAAACCGCGGCCACACGACATTTCTATACTATGCGGAAATAACACGGAAAAACACGGCGGTGTCAGGAGCCTGGCGTAAACCCGTCGCCGTCGATTTCCCTGGTAAACAGGGAAAATTGCCAGGAATTCTGCGGTGAATAGAATTGTCGGGACGAGCAGCCACCACGGATACGACTAGCGTTCACCACGCGGGGGCGGGTCATCCTTGGGAATTGGTTTTTTGTCACCATGAATTTGTTTTTTGTCACCATAGAGATAAAACGCACCCTTCTCGCCGGTAAACAAGCCGCGTCCCGGGGGTATCTCACCTGGCGGCGTGTACTCGAGCGGCTCGTAATCGGCACACCCGGAAAGACCGATTACACCGGCGAGCAGCACGCAATATCCGAATTTCCTGCGACGCACTTAATCCGCCTCCGTCAGCCGCCGTTTTGCGGCGAAAATTTGTATTGAAAGGCCGACCCGGTCATCCACCGGGCAAAACCTACCTCGCGATCGGTGCTGTTCATCGACCACCACGCGGTAACAGTTGGTCTTGCCGGCAAGATTACGTGTCACGTTTCATTTTTCGCCCCGTCAGAATTTGAACCTGCCGCCAACAAGGGTGGCAAAGACGTCATTGAAATCGGTATTGTCGCGGTCGAGTTTATGCCATCGGAAGCCTACATAAAGATCTGCAGCCCAATCATCCACTTTTTGGACAATGAAACCGCCGACAGTATCGAACTTGTCATTTTTTACCGACAGATCTTCGACGCGTTGATAATCAACCGCAAGAGCGGTCTTGCCCACCTTCGCCATCATGGGGACATTGTGCTTTTGCCAGTCGACCAAATACCCAAATTTTCCATACATCGTCCACGGATCTCTGTCGTCGGACTTCACTCCTTGCCTACCGCCGGACACCGTTGCGTTGAAGCCGCTGGAATGCAGCACCGAAGCCGAGCCGTTGACTCGGTCCTTTGTCGAGCCCCTGGGTTGCGAATAAGCAACCGCGCCGCCGACTTTAAAGTCACCGTACTTGCCGGAATGGAAAGCGGCCGCATCCCACTTATCTTTTGAAGCGTACGACGTCGCCGCGCTGAAGCCGAAATAGGTAGGCGTGTCGTATCGGACCCGGTCGTCCCGGCTCAACCCGTCTAAGTTGCTGGAAACGTCACCAATCGAGGTCGCCGACAGAGCGTTGGTATTATCATCGTAGAACAATTGTCCGCCGGCCATATCGGCGATACTCGAATAGCCGACGACATCCGTTCCGGAAAGATCGACTTCAGAGGTATTGTTTGAGGCCGTATCGCCTTGACCGACACTGAGCTTTCCGTAGGAGGCGTGCCCGATGTTGAATTCCATCCAACGCTCCGAGAGCTCTGCACTGATACTCTCATTATTCTGATTGACCTCGTCTGACGGGTTGGATTTGAACTGGGCTTCAAAGCGGGTGCCGGCAGTCCATTTGCCCATATCGGCCTCCCCGATGAAGCGGAAGCGGGTCGAGCTGTTGCCGTTATCGACATTATAGATATTGGTGTCATCGCCATCATCAGCAATCAACACACCGCGGTTGATTTGTCCGGAGATGGCGAGCCGAACATTCTTGCTGCCGGACGTTACGACATCGCCCGACCGTTTATCCAAAACGGCCTGTTTGGTCTCGAGCTTTTTGACACGCTCCTCCAAGGGGCCGGCGCGCCGCGTCGTCGCGGGCGCCGCGCCAACGGCCCCCGACGACGCGCTCGTTTCAAGTTTTTGAATGCGCGAGGCGTTCTTCTGAATCATTTCCATCAGCTTGCGGTTCTGATCCATCAGTGCCTTATTCTGATTCATAAGGTCCGCATTTTGCTTCATAACGTCCTGCACGGACTGCGCGCCGGCGGGCGGTGCGGTCACCATCGCGACCAAAGCACCAAAACAAATGAGCAAGGCAAAACCGCTACGCCCAAGGACGCCGAACCTGCATTTAACACACTCAACCTTGCGGCCCGTGTTCGCCTCCTCCTGACGGTCGAGATAGACGTTTCTTGCTCTTTTCATAATTCCCCCACATTTTGCGCGGCTCCCTGCGTCTTCCGATCTTTCCTCGTCGAAAGACACGCAGGTGCTGCAACGCTCGGCGATAACTGCGTAAACCTGTTCTCGTAACAGCGTAGGCCCGGACGCATTTTTCGGTAAAGTGAGTATCTTTACCCATTTGCCGAATGCCTGAAGGGCACGAAAACGTCATTCGGTATGATCGTATACGTGATACCGCCCGCCGCGCCCGGGTCTCGCCATGACGTCGAGTGTTCGCCGGGAAGCTCCGCAAGCGGCGCGGTGATCCCTGAGAGTGCCGCGGCCTCGCATTTGGAGACTGGTTCGCATTAGACTGACCCTACCGCCATAGGGACTTCAAAAGGGAGCCTTGGACGGACAACCGGGAGAATGCAATGCATGACACAGTCATTCGCGGCGGGACAATCGTCGACGGCAGCGGCGGGCAACCTTATACGGGCGATCTTGCGATCGATGACGAGCAGGGCGAACTCGAATGGGTGACCGATCTTGCGCGGCAAACCGGACGTCCCGTTTGGTTCCTGCTTACCCATAGTTCCAGTGATCCGAAACGCTGGCGGCGCCTGCTTGCAGGAATCCACAAGGCCCGTGCGGGTGGTGCAAACGTTTCCGCACAGGTGGCCTGTCGCCCGGTCGGGGTGCTGTTGGGCGTAGGGGCCACACTCACGCCTTTCTCGGCCCGAGAGGGGTATCAGGAGATTCTCGACCTGCCCAACGAGGAGCGCCTGGCCCGGCTTCGGGATCCAGCGGTCCGGGAGCGGATTCTCAAGTCGGAGCTGTCCGAAGCGGCGATGGACCGGCTTTCGCCATCGCGGGTCCGCGCCACGACACGCTGGGACCGTATGTATATTTTCGGCCCCGACGTTGACTACGAGCCGTCGGAGGACAAGTGCATCGCGGTGATCGCCGCTCGCAGCAATCGGACACCGGAAGAAGTCGCCTACGACTATCTGGCCGAGGGGCTGGACCAGTTCATATACTGTCCGGTCTCGAATTACGTAGACGGCGACCTCGCGACGACGCGCGAGATGCTGCTGGATCCGGTCACGTTGTCGGGGCTGAGCGATGGCGGCGCGCATTGCGGTTCGGTCGTGGACGCCAGCATGCCGACCTACCTGCTAACCCATTGGGCACGCGACCGCACACGCGGGCCAGGGCTCCCGTTGGAGATGGTGGTGAAAGCGCAAACTGCTGATACCGCGGACTTCTTCGGCTTCAACGACCGCGGCCGGCTGGCGGAAGGTCTGCGTGCCGATATCAATGTGATCGACCACGCCGGCCTTCGGCTGCACGCCCCGCATCTGGTGCGCGACCTGCCGGCCGGCGGACAACGTCTGGTCCAGGGTGTGGACGGCTATGCGGCCACCTTGGTCGCCGGCCAGACGATCTTCGAGAACGGAGAGCACACGGGAGCCTTGCCCGGGCGTCTGGTCCGCGCCGGCCGACTTTGACAAATGAATAGGCGCGCGCCGGGAATTTGCCGGGAGACGGCAAAATCAACCGTTTCCGTACCTACACCTGGGTGTCTATATCGCCGCAATGCCGCGGAAACCCGCGGACAGGGCATGCGTCACAACATAATTGATATTAAATAGAAAATTAGTGGTGGAGCCGTGGGGAATCGAACCCCAGACCTCTACAATGCCATTGTAAAGGAATACCTTTCCGAGTGTTTCCGTATTTTGCTATAGTGTTCATAAATTAACTGATATTCAGTAAGTTGATTGCTGTACCTTTCATTGACATTCCTCTGGTTTCCTTTAATTGTGCTTACTATGTGCTTACTGAAAGCCTGCCAGTAAGCACGAATGGAGGCTACGATGGCGACCGGCAGAATCACCAAACGAGCAGTCGATGCCACCAAACCCAGCATCCGGGATGCTTATCTGTGGGATGCCGAGCTTGCGGGCTTCGGCTTGAAAGTGACGCCAACCGGCGGCAAGACGTATCTCGTGCAGTACCGCCTTGGCGGGAGAAAGGGACGAACCCGGCGTGTCACGATTGGGCGGCACGGATCGCCCTGGACGCCCGAAAGCGCCCGGAATGCGGCGAAGAAACTGCTGGGCCAGACCGCTGCGGGCCATGACCCTGCGGAGGAACGGACACGGGCCCGCCGAGAGCCCACAGTTGCCGAGCTTTGCGATCTCTATCTAGAAGCCGCCCCCAACATCATCCTCAAGGGCAAGGG
>CAYYBI010000039.1:0-7933 GCA_964469835.1 uncultured Rhodospirillaceae bacterium | reverse complement strand
CCGGCTACCACCGAGTCCTTCTGAAGCTTTCCGGCGAAGCCTTGATGGGGGAGCGGGACTACGGTCTCGACCCCGGAACGGTGGAACGGATCGCCGGCGAGGTTAGCGCCGTCGCGGCGCTCGGCGTCGAGATTTGCCTGGTCATCGGTGGCGGCAACATCTTTCGCGGCATTTCCGGCGCGGCGAACGGCATGGAACGTGCCACCGCCGACTATATGGGCATGCTGGCGACGGTGATGAACGCCCTGGCGATGCAAAGCGCGCTTGAAATCAACGGTGCGCATACGCGGGTCCTGTCGGCAATACCGATGCAGACCGTCTGCGAACCCTATATCCGGCGGCGTGCGGTGCGTCATATGGAGCGGGGCCGCATCGTCATCTTTGCGGCGGGCACCGGTAACCCGTTCTTCACTACCGATACGGCGGCGGCTTTGCGGGCGTCTGAAATGGGGTGCGACGCTCTGTTGAAGGCGACCAAGGTCGACGGCGTCTACAGTGCGGATCCATTCCTGGACGCAAATGCGGATCGATACGAAAAATTGACCTATCTCGAAGTTTTATCGCGCGATCTTAAAGTGATGGATGCGTCCGCCATTTCACTTGCCCGGGAAAACAAAATTCCGATCATCGTTTTCTCAATTCGCGATTCAGGCGCCTTCGCAAATGTGGTAAAAGGCGAGGGAACCTTCACGATAATAGCCGAGGGAACGTAAGTCATGGCTGGAGCCGATATGTCCGACCTGCAACGCCGCATGGACGGCGCATTGGACGCATTGCGGCGTGAGTTTGGTGGATTGCGGACAGGCCGTGCGTCGGCGAGCCTGCTCGATCCGATCATAGTCGACGCATATGGCAGCAAATTACCGATGAATCAGGTCGGGAATGTCAGTGCACCGGAGCCACGCCTGATCACCGTACAGGTCTGGGACCAAAGTCTGGTCAAAGCTGCCGAAAAAGCGATCCGAGAATCGGATTTGGGGCTCAATCCACAAACCGAGGGAAGCGTAATTCGGGTACCGATACCGGATCTCAGCGAGGAGCGCCGCGTCGAGCTGAAGAAAGTTGCAAGTAAATACGCCGAGCAAGCGCGCGTGGCGGTTCGCAATGTGCGTCGTGACGGTATGGAGAAGCTCAAAAAAATGGAGAAGGACAGCGAGATTTCAAAGGATGAGCATCGGGATCAGTCGGTTGAAATCCAACAGACGACGGATAACCACATCAAGGAAATCGATGAAAGCCTAGAAGCAAAAGAAAAAGAAATCATGCAAGTCTAGGCTATGGACCCTTTACCTTCCCATTCGGAATCGCCGCAGCCACCAAGGCACGTCGCCATCATCATGGACGGCAACGGCCGATGGGCTAAGCAGCGGAACCTTCCCCGCACGGCCGGCCATAAACAAGGTGCAGAGGCGGTGCGTCGTAGTGTGCGCGCGGCGGCGGAACAGGGCGTGTCGTATCTGACGTTGTTCGGTTTCTCGTCGGAAAATTGGAGTCGGCCGGAAAGCGAAATTCATGACCTGATGGGGCTGCTCCGGTTGTATTTGCGTTCCGAAACGGCCGAACTGCACAAGAACAACGTTCGAATTCGAATTATCGGAGATCGCCGCCGCCTTCCGAAAGATATCGTTCAGCTCATCGAACAGGCGGAATCGACAACCGCCGAGAATACCGGGTTAACGGCAATTTTGGCGCTGAGTTACGGCGGCCGGCAGGACATTACCGAGGCGATGCGGAAGCTTGGGCATGAGATAGCCGAAGGGCGCCTCGATCCCGATGCGATTGACGAATCGATGCTCCAAAGCGCGCTGGCGACGGCAGATATTCCGGATCCGGACTTACTCATCCGTACCAGTGGGGAACAACGGATCAGCAACTTTTTGATCTGGCAACTTGCCTATACCGAGTTCGTATTCCAGGACGTGCTTTGGCCTGACTTCGATGGAAACTGTCTGGCCGACGCGCTGGAGGAATTTCACCGCCGCGACCGCAGATATGGCGCCACCGTTGGCTCACCCTAAAATCGGAAATCTCGGCCTTCGGGTGCTTTCGGCGCTCGTCATGTTGCCGCTTGCGATTGCGGCGGTTTGGGTTGGCGACATCATCTTTGCCGTCCTGCTGAGCTTGGCCGCGGCGGCGATGTGCTGGGAGCTGACCACTCTGTGCGGCGAGAAATGGTCGCCGGTAACAGTCGTTTCGATGTGCACCGCTCTCGCCGCGCCGATATTGGAAGCGACAATGGGGTTCGATGCTGCGGCGATCGCGGTCGTTGCCGGAACCTTGGCGGTCTTGATTTATTGCCTTTTGAGGCGTTCGGCCAATTTGCCTATTCTCGTTTTAGGCATCCCGTATATCGTGCTGGGCATTGCCGCTGCTGATTGGCTGCGCGGGATGCCCGATACAGGGCTTCTAACGGTGCTGTGGCTCGTGGGCGTGGTCGTCGCAACCGATGTGGGCGCCTATATCAGTGGACGCGCGATCGGCGGTCCGAAGCTCGCCCCCGTTATCAGCCCGAACAAGACATGGAGCGGCCTTGCCGGCGGGGCAATGCTCGCAGGATGCGTGGGCTTGTTTGTCGGAGTCGGCAGTGGGGACGCAACGCCGGGGCCCGTCACGGCGGCGAGCATCGTTCTTGCGGTGGTCGCGCAAATGGGCGATTTGCTGGAATCCGCGGTTAAGCGCCATTTCGGCGTCAAAGATGCCAGCAACCTTATTCCGGGGCATGGCGGATTTTTAGATCGTTTCGACGGATACTTGACGGTGATGCCCGCGGCGGCGCTAATGTCCGTCGCCGGAGGGGGGAGTCCTGTAATATGGCAATGACCAGTGGACAGCCCGCGAGCTTTGCTGCAGCGGAACCGCGAAGCGTAACAATCCTCGGGTCGACAGGCTCCGTCGGCTGCCAGACTATTGACTTGATTGAACGCCAACCGGACCACTACACGGTCGAGGCGCTGACGGCGAATCGAAATGTTGAATTGCTTGCTCGGCAAGCGAAGCTGCTGAAACCGAAATTCGTCGCGCTGGCCGATCCGGACGGATATGGCGCGTTGAAAGATGCGCTCTCGGGAATAAACGTGGAGATCGCGGTTGGACCGGAGGCCGTCATAGCCGCAGCCGAAAGGCCGGCACAATGGGTTATGGCGGCGATCGTTGGGGCGGCGGGCCTCGAACCGACGCTGGCTGCGGTGCGGCGCGGCGCCATCGTGGCCTTTGCAAATAAGGAATGCCTGGTTTGCGCCGGCGATCTGATGATGGCGGAAATTGAAAGCCGCGGCGCCACCTTGCTGCCGGTCGATTCAGAGCACAATGCTATCTTTCAAGTCTTTGAATTTGACCGTCGCGATGCCATCGAGAAACTGGTTTTGACCGCCTCGGGCGGGCCGTTCCTGGGCTGGTCGCAGAACCGGATGGGCACGGCAAGTCCCGCCGAGGCGGTGGCCCATCCCAATTGGGATATGGGCGCCAAAATATCCGTCGATTCCGCGACCATGATGAACAAGGGCCTCGAAGTTATCGAAGCGCATCATTTGTTTGGCATTCCGGAAAGCCGGATCGATGTCTTGGTCCACCCGCAGTCGGTCATCCATAGTATGGTGACCTATGTGGACGGATCGGTTCTCGCCCAGCTGGGCTCGCCGGATATGCGAACGCCAATCGCCTATACACTGGCCTGGCCCGATCGCATGGTTGCGCCGGCGGAACGGCTTGACCTCGCGTCCTTGACGAAATTAACGTTTGAACCACCTGACCCAGAACGATTCCCGGCGTTACGGCTTGCGCGCGAAGTATTGCAAGCCGGCGGTCGAGCGCCAACCATACTGAACGCGGCGAATGAGATTGCCGTGGAGAACTTCTTAGCCGGAAAGATTGGATTTCTGGAGATCGCGGCGACGGTCGAAGAAACTTTGAGCCGAATTCCAAACGGTTCGTTGACCTCGTTGGAAGACGTTTACACCACAGATATCGCGGCCCGCACCACAGCGCGTGAGGTGGTCGACAAGTTTTCATAGGCGGTTGTCGAGGGCTCGAACCGGCGGCGGTTTATCCGGGTTTCGGGTGCATTTTTTCTGTGGCACGCAAAATTCATAATTCTATGTTTTCGTGCTATTTTTTACGGGTCCATGGATGAAGGCAGGAAATCGGATTCTATGGGTTTGCACGCACGTGCAGCCTACAACGTACCGGAAATGCGAGGTTTATCGGCGATTTGATTGGACTGGTCCTGCTCCCGGTATTCATGCTATTCGTCTCGGTTAATTGCTTGGTCAATTTGCGCGTATTTGCATTCGTTAAGAGTTTAGTTACCAAACCCGTCAATAAGGTCGGATGCGAAGCAGTTTCTTTGCAGCCAGGATGCCGCAGCCACCAGGACGTTCGCCGACGATACCTGCATCTGAGCGTGATTTGTGCCTTGTCTCGGGCAGGAAACTGGCCATGTATGTAGGCCTATCGAAGTGAGAATAAGGCGACACGTCGAGGAACGATCGTAGCCGTTCAAGAACAACATTAGCGCTGGAATTCAATGGATTTCTTTCTCGTATATGTCCCTGCCTTCCTGGCCCTGCTGACGGTGCTGGTCTTTGTGCACGAGCTTGGGCACTACTGGGTCGCGCGGCGGTGCGGCGTGCGTGTGGAGGTTTTTTCGATCGGCTTTGGGCCGGAATTGTTCGGCTGGACCGATCGCGCCAAGACGCGCTGGAAATTCAGCGTCGTTCCATTGGGCGGCTACGTCAAAATGTTTGGCGAAGGTGCGTATAGCGGCGGCGGTGAAAGCGGACAGCCGCTGACGGAAGAAGAGAAGGCGGTTTCCTTCACACATAAGACCCTGGCGCAACGGGCGGCCATCGTGTTCGCGGGACCGGCGGCAAATTACCTTTTCGCAATCTTGGTTCTTTCGATTCTGTTCATGTCGTTCGGGCAAGTCGACCGGGCGGCAACGATCAGCGAAGTCACCCCAGGCAGCGCCGCCGAACAGGCCGGTATGCAGGTCGGGGATCAGTTCGTGGAAATTGACGGCTCCGAAATCGATCGGTTCCGGGATGTGGCACAAATCGTCCGGTTACATCCGGGCGAAACCCTGGAAATGATCATTCTTCGCGACGGGAATAAAATTACACTGAACGTCAAACCCGGCGTCAAAGAAATGAAGGACGTTTCGGGACACTCCCACAAGATCGGGTTTCTCGGTGTTCGCAGCGGCACGGGCACGCCGCGGACGCTTGGTCCGTTCCAATCGGTTTGGGAGGCAACCAAGGAAACCGTCGAGATAACCGGGTTTACCCTGACCGCCGTCGGTCAGATTATCGTCGGCAAGCGCGAGGTAAAGGAACTCGGCGGTCCGTTGCGCATCGGTCAGCTTTCCGGCGACCACGCGCGGCAGGGATTTTTGTCGTTCATCACATTGATGACGATGTTGTCGATTAATCTCGGGCTGATCAATTTGTTCCCGGTGCCCATGCTCGACGGTGGGCATTTGCTTTTTTACGGCATCGAAGCCATTCGCGGAAAACCGCTCGGCGAAAAAGCTCAGGAGTTCGGTCTGCGGATTGGGCTGGTCTTAGTCCTCGGTCTTATGTTATTCGTAACAATAAATGACTTAATGAGTCTGTCTGTACTGGAGTTCGTTAAGAACTTATTGACCTGAAAAAGGTCGGACAGGGAGCGGTGTTTAGGTGGGGACGAGGCTGAAAATCGCCGTTATTTGCGGCGTATTTTTTTGCTGTTTGTGTTTTTCTAGGCCGTCCATGGCCCAAGGCACAGCGGTTCCCAGAATTGTGCCACCCGCGCCAGTAAGCCCCGAACCGCGTGCCCGGCCAAGCCGCCCCGTACAGGCACCTGCCGACGCGCCGATCATCGAAGATGTCGTGATCGAAGGGACACAGCGTATCGACCCTGAAACGGTACGCACCTATTTGGCCTTGAAGAAAGGCGATGCCTTCGATAACGCCAAAGTTAATGAATCGCTCAAAGTGCTTTACGGAACGGGTTTGTTTGCAGATGTCGCAATTAGCCGGAGCGGCAGCGCATTGGTCGTTCGTGTGGTTGAGAATCCGATCATCAATCGTATCGTGTTTGAAGGCAACGACGAGCTGGATGATGAAAGTCTGAGTGCTGAAGTTCAACTGCGGCCTAGAATTGTCTTCACGCGGACTAAGGTTCAGAAGGATGTCAAACGCATCCTCGATTTGTATCGCCGCAACGGTTTCTTCGCTGCGGTGGTGGATCCGAAAATTATCCGGCTCCCGCAAAACCGGGTAGATCTTGTGTTCGAAGTCCAGGAGGGGCCCGAGTCCGGCATCCGCCGTATAACCTTCGTCGGTAACCGAGTATTTTCCGACAGCGATCTGCGTGGGGTTGTCCTGACGCGAGAGAGCAAATGGTGGCGTTTCCTGTCATCTGACGACAAATACGACCCGGATCGGTTGACCTTTGATCGGGAATTGCTGCGCCGGCACTATTTGGAAAATGGCTATGCGGATTTTCGTGTGGCTTCCGCCGTCGCGGAATTGGCGCCGGATCGCAAAGATTTTTTCGTCACCTTCACGGTCGAAGAAGGCAATCGGTATAAGTTTGGCGATGTCGATGTGTTGTCCCGGATCAAGGATGTGGATCCCGCCAAGGTAAAGCACTTAGTCGATTTTAAGTCGGGAGATTGGTATAGCTCTCGCAGGATCGAGGAAACGGTTCGAAAACTCACGGAAGCAACCGGTGACTTCGGCTACGCTTTCGTCGAGGTCCGTCCGCAGATCCGCCGTAATCGCGATGCGAACACGATCGATATTGCGTTTGAGATCCAAGAAGGGCCACGTGTATTTGTCGAGCGCATCGACATACGCGGCAACAGCCGGACATTGGACAAAGTAATTCGGCGGGAATTTAAGTTGGTTGAGGGTGATGCATTCAATACGGCCAAACTTCGCCGTTCCCAGCAACGTATCCGCAATCTTGGATTTTTCTCCGCGGTTGACGTAAACAAGGTTCGTGGTTCCTCGCCGGATCGTGCAATCATCGAAGTTGATGTGAAGGAGCAGCCAACCGGTGAATTGACGCTCGGTGCGGGTTTCTCGACACGCGATGGCGCGGTCGGTGAAATTGGCATCCGCGAACGCAATCTTTTAGGCCGCGGACAAGATCTTAAGCTCAGTCTCAGGCTATCGCAGCGAACGCAGCAGATCGATCTGGGCTTCACAGAACCGTATTTCTTAAATCGAAATATCTCGGCGGGTGTTGATATTTTCAATGTGCGATCAAGCCGCGAATCTGAGAGTTCCTTCAGAGAAGATACTCTCGGTGGGCGGATCCGCTTCGGTTACGAGATCAATGAGCAATGGTCGCAGAACCTTCGTTACGCCATTGAAAATGAGAAAATTGAGGATGTCGACGACGGCGCCTCGCAGATCATCAAAGATCAAGAAGGTTCGCAGATTGCCTCGATCCTCGGTCAGACGCTGGTCTATGACACACGGAACAGCAAAATCACCCCGACCGATGGCTTTGTCGTCCGTATGGCAACCGATGGTGCGGGACTTGGTGGCGATGTGCAGTATATGAAGGGAACCGTGAAATCCCGTTACTACTACCCATTTTCGAAGGAATGGCGTGCTATCCTGGGCGCGAATGCAGGTCACATCGAGGGGCTGGATCAGGACGTTCGGGTAATCGATGCCTTTTTCCTCGGCAATGACCAGATGCGCGGATTCGAAGTCGGAGGAATCGGCGCACGGGATAAGGTGTCGAATGATGCGTTGGGAGCCAAAACCTACGCATTCGGAACCGTGGAGTTGAATTTTCCGTTGGGCCTGCCGGAGGAACTCGGTTTCACGGGGGCTGCCTTTACTGATTTCGGCACCGCGTATGGAGCTGACGGGAGTAGCAACTTGATAGAGGACAGCAAGAGTTTGCGGATAACCGCTGGCGTCGGTATCGCCTGGCG
>CAYYBI010000038.1:0-8005 GCA_964469835.1 uncultured Rhodospirillaceae bacterium | reverse complement strand
TTCATCGAGGGCATGGTCGCGGTCGCGGTGCCGGTCAACAGCCGGGATGGCAGACTAATCGCGACGTTGGCGATCCATGCGCCAATTGTCCGCATGTCCAAGGATCAGGCGCTAAGCTGGGTGCCGGATTTGCGCGACGCCGCGGCCCAGCTTTCGGATATCGTAGCGGTAGTTCGGGATCGGGAAAGGTCTTAGTGACGCCACGCTCCCCCGGCTTCAGTTAGTCCGTCGAGGTTAAGGGCAAAATCGAATCAAAATAGTCGCCAATGGTTTCGAAGGCGGTTGCGGCTGTGATCGAGAGTAGCAGTACGACGATTCCGTAATCGATTGCCGTCGCGCCGGTCTCATCCTGCAAAACCCGCAAGATTCTGCGAAATATCAAGCTTATACACTCCTCTGTCGCCGGTTTAGGCCGGCAATTCCTTTAATTCCGTGTCGACCCGTTATCGCCGGGTCGTACCCGATACCGTCGGGATCACTTCACGCTAGGTGAATTTCTCATCCTAAGGTACTACCCAATGGTAATTTCGAGACGTCGAGTGTTCGCAAAGAATTGGGGTTAGGTGTCCAATAAAATGGGGTAGAACTATCGGACGAGGCGCTTTGCCGCTCATCTCCGGTCTTCCGTTCAAGTAGGTATATTAAATTTGATCGAGGAAGGGGCGATTTGCCGGTTTTTCGTCTTTATGGGCGAGACGCGGTATAATCCGCGCGACGATGGATGACAGGTTTGGTAGCGGTGATGCGTGATGGGGAACAACGCGGCCGGCATGATGATGCGGAGCCGTGTCTTGGAGTTCTAATGCTGGAGACGCGGTTCCCGAGGATCGCCGGCGACATCGGCAATCCGGACACGTGGCCCTTTCCGGTTCGATTCTGTACCGTTTCGGGCGCTTCGCCGCAACGGGTCGTGCGGGAACACGCCGATGGTCTGTTGCAGAATTTCAAGGACGCCGCGGTTCAACTCGTCCGCGACGGTGCGGATGGAATCAGCACGACCTGTGGTTTCTTATCCTTGTTTCAAAGTGAGCTTGCGGCTGCATGCGATGCACCCGTTGCGGCGTCCTCGTTGATGCAGGCGCCGATGATCCAGGCGCTGCTGCCGCCGGGCAAGAAGCTCGGTATTCTGACGATATCCGCGGCGACCTTGTCGCCGGAGCATCTTGCCGCCGCCGGCGTTCCGGAAGGGACGCCGGTAGTCGGTACGGACAATGGACAGGAGTTTTCGCGTGCCATTCTGAATGACGAGGCCACGTTGGATGTGGACTTGGCGGAGCAAGATGTCGTTGCGGCCGGAGGAATCTTGCTCGACAACAATTCGGATGTTGGCGCTATTTTGCTGGAGTGTACCAACATGGCACCGTATTCCCGAGCATTGCAAAGAACCTATGACCGGCCGGTATTTGATATCTATTCATTCCTGACATGGTTTCATACCGGATTGCGGCCGCGGCAATTCCGCGTCGGTGCGGAAAGGTAAGAGGGCGGGGTGCGAATAGGTCATATGCAGCGCACGGGTACGCAGGGCGCCGCTGGCAACCGCCGGCGGGGTGATGCACCGTGAGTTTGCGCAGGGCAATTGCAATTTTCTTCTCGGCGATGGTTCTTATCGTCGTGGCCGTCTTGATCTACGTGCAGTCACTCGATTTCGAGCGCCATCGGACAAATCTGGCGACGGAATTACGGGAAGCTACGGGCCGTGCGGTTGAGATCGATGGCGCGGTGGATCTCTCGTTGGGACTAAAAAGTGCATTTGTCATAAACGATTTGCGGATTGGCAATACGGCGTGGGGAACGCGGCGGGATCTGCTCAAGGTCGGCAAGGTGGAAGCCCAATTCGAGCTATTACCTCTGCTGGCGGGCCGGATAAAAATTGAACGCTTGCGGTTCGTTCAGGCTGATCTGTGGCTCGAAACGAATTCCGACGGAATGCCAAATTGGATATTGCCGGTACGCCCGCTTACGGGTTCGAAAGATGCCCGCGATTCGCTCGCGGCACAGCGTCAGTTGCTCGGCTTGGTAGGGGTCGCCGGATTGGACCTGGTCGCGGGGCGAGTCAGTTTCCGTGATGGCCGAACCGGCGATATTCAGGTTCTGGCGGTGGCGAAGGCGTCGGCGGACGGCGACGGGTTTGCCCAGCCCGGCGCGGTGAAAGTCGATGGATCCTGGAATGGCCTTCCGATGACCGTTGAAGGTCAGGTGGGCCCGTTGGCGGCATTGCTGCGGGAAGGCGCCAACGCGTATCCGATCGATCTGGCGGGTAAGCTGGCCGGGATGCAGATCGAGGCGAAAGGCACAGTCGCGCATCCAACCCGGGGCGAGGGTATACGCCTTCAATTCAAGGCGCGGGCCGATCGGCTTACCGGTTTCGTCCCGGCGTTGGGCGAAGCGGCGGCGCGTCTGAACCATGTGACCATGTCGGGTGTGCTCGATTTTCGCAAGAATTTAGCAAAGATCGAGGAACTGATTTTCGGCATAGGCGACAGCAGCCTGGCTGGTACCGTCTCGTTGAACTTTGACGCGTCAGTGCCGCAATTGGACGCTGACTTGACGTCGTCGAGTATCGATTTATTGGCGGCAACCGGCCGTCCAAAAGGTGAACCCGTTAAAAATTCGGCGGAAGGCGCCGGGGCGCAACCGGGAACCTTGCCGAGCGCGCCGCTCGATCTTTCAGGACTCCGATCGTTCAATGGCACATTGAATTTCCGCGGCAGCTCCGTAAGTGCCGGTACGCTTATTCTGCAGGCCGTGCAAATGAGGGCGACACTGCAGGACGGTGTGCTGAAAGTTGCGCCCATAAGGGCGCGCGTCCAAGAGAATGAGATTGAAATGCGGGCAGCGTTGGACACCAATCCGTTAGTGCCGCGTGTGTCTGTTGGCTTCAAATCGCCGGGTTTTCGAATCGGCCCCTTTTTGCAACAGGTCGACGGCATTAAGGCGTTTGATGGTCGCGTCACGCTTGACGTCTCGATAGAAGGTGCCGGCGACAGCCTCGCAACAATGATTGGCTCGGCAAACGGCGAAGCATTGATGTTGATGGGGGAAGGCCGCATTGCGGTGGATCCGCTGGAAAAGAAGCTGTTTGATCTGCCGAACATGCGTGCCGCCGGTTTGGTTGGGATGTTGTTGAAACAGGGTAAAAAAAGTACGGCAATTCGCTGTTCGGCCTATCGCCTGATTTTGAATAACGGGGTTGCGCGGAGCATTGGATCAATCGTCGAAAGCGACAACGCGTTGGTGACGGTGACAGGCCTAATTGACCTGGCTAAAGAAACCTATGCGTTGCGGGTCACGCCTTACACGAAGGGACAGAAACTGGCCGTCAGCACGGCCGTAAGGGTGCAGGGGACGTTGACACTGCCTCGACTAACGGCGGCTTCGAATTCCGAAATCAGAACTGTAAACAACTTGTCGCTTGCCTGGGGTGATTTGGTTGATCGGCTGCAAGGAAAATCCGGCAATGAATGTGTGCGCCGGATGCGCCACCTATCCTCTGAAACGCGCGAACCGGCGCCGGTCCAAATTCCCAATGCCAACATACCCAGTGCCACGCCGGAATAACGCGCTCGTTTGTTTTCGCAGTATTGATTATCAGGGACGATCTTGATCGTGGCTCTGTACCAAGACTATTTGTTCCCCCGATTGCTGCACATTTCCATGAAAAATTCGCAGGTGACCCGCCATCGCGCCCGGATCATACCGGCGGCCCGGGGCCGGGTTTTGGAAATCGGTATCGGGTCCGGATTGAACTTGCCCTTTTACGGAACGTCGGTGTCTTCAGTGGATGGCATCGACCTGTCGCCGCAGTTGCTCGCAATGGCGTCGAAAGCGGTCGCGGGGCGGCATTTCCCGGTAACCTTCCATGCGGAGTCGGCCGAGAGGCTGCCCTTCGATGACGGTACGTTCGATACGGTCGTTTCTACGTGGACACTATGCTCGATTGCGGATTGGTCGGCGGCGCTCGCAGAGATTCGCCGGGTGTTGAAGCGTGAAGGCGCCATGTTGTTTATCGAACACGGCCGCGCGCCGGAGGAAGCCGTCGCGCGCTGGCAGGATCGTTTGACGCCATTTTGGCGGCGCTGCGCGGGAGGATGCCATCTCGATCGAGACATCGGCGCAATGGTGCAGCAATCCGGTTTTCGGCTGGGGAAACTGGAAACCGGATACATGATCAAGGGACCGCGCGTGCTTACTTGGCACTATGAAGGTATGGCGCATCCGCGGCGACGCGGATGCAATGTTGAACCGCGCCAATTCGCCGCAGGTGTCGAGCGGTGACTCGAGTCGCGTAGACCTCGTTACGGTCCCGAATCGATGCCGGCAAGGTATTGTCGGGAAAAATAAAAATGACCCTGACATCGAAAAATTAGGGTAGTCCGGTACTGTCTTAGCCGATGAATTCGTTAACTTTCATAAGGTTGCAATATTCAATGGGTTGTGCGATTGTCCGGCCGTGATCGCAACGGGAGGCGCGGTCATGGCGGGCTTGGTGGAGCCATCTGGGACATCCATTTCTAAAAATGAAATAAGGAATTACGCACCGCGCTTTGCCGAGGATGCTTCTTGCGGCCGGTCTATAACGGTTGAATTGAAGACGACGGCACGGCGGACATCATAAAGAATGTTCGATCCGCAAGCGCGGCGCAGAGAAAAAGATAAGAAGAGACCGGGATAAACTCGGTGCCTTTCCGCATCACTAATGGCCCCGACGAAAGTCGGGGCCCATTATTTTTGAGCGGCTTTTCGCGGCGGCGTCGGCGCAACCCTACGGTTCGATTGTGATCCCGGTCAGGCGGCGGCTTTGCCGTCGGGTGTTAGTTCCGGGACGCGGGAGGCCGGCACGTAGACAAATCCATCGAACATGCGCCGTTGCGTGCGGTAGGTAGCCCCGAACTCCGCATGCCAATCGTTGCCCTTCAAAAAGACATTGGAGGCGACGGTGAGGATGCCGGAGGGCTGCATGATATTGAGGTCGTCCCGCGGATTGTCCGTCGGCCGGGTATTGCGATGTACCAGAGTGCCCTCGATGCGGGACGCCACGGTCGTGCACATCGAACAGGTGAGCGGCAGCGCCCGGTGCGTATTGCCGGAGGAGAGAATACGGGCGGTAACGTCGCCTTGATCGGTGCTCAGTGTTTCGTCCGCAATCGTCTTGGCGTCCTGGGCGGGGGAGATAAAACCGACGAAGGGCATGACGGGAATGGCATCTTCCGGCCGTTCGACGATCCCCATCCGGACCGCGCCGTGGCGGCGGATCGCTTCCAGTTTCGTCATCAAGTCGGTGTTGGCGTCGATGTCGGCGGGGAGCTCGGTGCCCGCCATGCCAAGCGTCGTGGCTTCGACGAATATTACGGGATTGCCGGCGTCGACCAACGAAACCTCAATCGTGCCGACACCGGGCACCTCCAGCGTATCTGTTACATTGCCCGACGGTAGTAGCTTACCGGTCGCCGCGCCGCCTGGACTACGAAACTCGAGTTTGACCGGCGATCCGGTTCCGGCGACGCCGCGCAGCTCGTAGTCGCCGTCGACCGCCGCCGCTCCGTCATCCATTTCGAAATGGGCATGGATGATTTTCTTGGTGTTGGTGTTATGGATCCGCACCATCGCCTTGTTGCCCTCAACCGAGACGATGCCTTCGTCAACGGCGAAGGGGCCCATGGCTGCCGACATGTTGCCGCAATTGGCGGCATAACCGACCGTTTCCTGCTGCACGCCGATCTGAGCGAAAGTGTAATCGATATCCGCATCCGGATGACTCGGCGGGCCAACGACGCAGACCTTGGACAACGACGAGATGCCGCCGCCCATGCCGTTGAGCTGGCGGCCGTTAGGGTCGGGCGTGCCCATGGCGGCGAGGAATATCTTGTCCCACAAGGCCCTGTCCGACGGCAGGTCGGAGTCCTTGAAAACGATGGCGTTGCTGGTACCACCGCGCATGAAGGCGGCCGGTATTCTGCGTTGTTTCATCTGGCGACTCCTACTCGTCGCGACCGGCCGCATCCTTCGTCAGGCTCAGGATGAGGCCGATCTTCATTCAGTCGTTTGTGCAGCGCCGTTACGATAGAAAGACGCACGGCATGGACGATGCTGCTTCCCGTCGCCTCATGCTGAGCCTGACGAAGCACGAGGCGATGCACGGTTTTAGACGAACCGCGTTTTATCCCTTTTCCTGCGCCGCGTTGCGTCCGGCGATCCGGCCGAACACTTGGCCGGAGACCAGTCCCGTGCCCGCCGGATAGTTATAGTGGAACAGGTTGCCCACCATTTCGCCGCAGGTATACAGCCCGGGAATGACCCGCCAATCGGTGCCAACCACTTGCGCTTCCTCGTTAATGCGCAAGCCGCCAAAGGTAAAGGTGATGCCGCCGGTCGCGGCATAGGCATGGAAGGGCGGTTTGTCGAGCCGGATACCCCAGTTGGTTTTCTCGATATCGAGACCCTTGGTCGAGACGCCGTCTTTCTTCGAGGGATCGAAATCGTCGTCGTCCGCCGCGCATTTATTGAATTCTGTTAGTGTCTTGATTGCCTGCGGCTTGTCGTCGATGTCCATCTTTTCGACCAGCTCTTCCAGCGTGTCGGCGACCAGCGGAATTTTGGCGAATTCGTAGCGTGGTTCGAGCAGGTGGACGGTCTTCTGATCGAAGATCTGGTAGGCCTTGCCGCCCGGCTCGTCCAAGATCGCCGCGCCGAACTTGGCGTAGGTATAGAACTGGGTGTCCTCGCCCTCGTTGACGAAGCGCTTGCCGTTGCGGTTGATCATGACGCCGTAGAGATAGGAGAGCCGGTTGCTCTTATCCGTCAGCTTACGGTCGGCGAAGTCGGCCCAATCCGCATCGATCGGCGTCGAGTGGCGGCCACTCCATTGGCCGCAGGGCATGGCGCCGATTTCCATCGCCATGCGCAGCCCATCGCCCTGGTTGAAACTGGTGCCGCGCACCTTGGCGTGATCCCAGGGCCGGCCGAGATACTGCGCCCGCCATTGAGCGTTCGCCTCGAAGCCGCCGGCGGCGAGAATTACCGCCTTGGCGGTGATTTCGGTGAGGTCGCCCTTCTCCTGCACAAGTACGCCCGCGACACGGCCGGCCTGATCCTGCAGCAGTTCGCGGCCGGTCGCCTCGTAGCGAATTTCGACGCCGTCGCGTTCCGCCGCCTTGAACCACGATGCCGACAGGCCGACACCTTCGTGCTCGGCGCGGACGATGGCGCCGGGAGGCCACATGACAACGCCATTCACTTCCACGCCGGCGATCGAGCGTGCCGGCTCCATCGGCACGCCGCCTTTATCATGCGTCCAGAACACGGTTTCCTTTGAATTCGAGATCAGGACTTTCGAGAGCACCGGGTCGGTTCGCCCCGCGGTAACCCGCATCAGGTCGGCCATGAAGTCGTCCTGGGTATAGGGTGTAACGCCTTCGTAGAAGTTCAGGTATTCCTCTTCGACGCCGGGCAGCAGCGGTTCGATATCGCGCGGCTTGTCGAAGGCGAAGCGCAGGATGCCGCCGCTCCAATGGGTGTTGCCGCCGCGCATGGTGCGGGACGCGGCCTCGAGCACCAGAACCTTGTCGGCGCCATTCTCCCTGGCGGAGACGGCGGAAGCCAGCGCGGCATTGCCTGCGCCCACGACGATCACGTCATAATCGGGCATATTTGACTTGTCCTTCCTGTATCGTGCGGCCCGATGCGGAGGGGGCCACGGTCGGTATTGGTTTGTGAAATTCGGTCCGGTGGGTCTTGCGTGGCGGTCCCGGTTCGCCGACGCGCTGGGCCCGGTTCCGTCAGGTCGGATTATGTCCCGCCGTGCAAAATCAGGCAAGTTGTCCGGACAAGCGATCGCGATCAAAACTTAAAAATCGACACTTCGTCGGCGAATGAAGCCGAGTGCCAGGGTCCGTATGGAGCCGGTCACTGTTGTTTTACCGTCAATAGACGAGGCTTCCTTTCCCCCCGGTCCCATTGCCATAGCGAGCCGTCCCGCTTGAGGGCGATTGTCGTGGAGGAACCC
>CAYYBI010000037.1:0-6345 GCA_964469835.1 uncultured Rhodospirillaceae bacterium | reverse complement strand
TGGGTTGCGCGACCTGCATACGCTGTTCTGGCTGTCCAAATACCTGTACCGGGTCGACGACATCGCACTGCTGATCGACGAAGGCCTGTTCACGCGCAAGGAAGTCGACCGGTTCGCCAAGGCACAGAAATTTCTGTGGACGGTGCGCTGCCATCTTCACTACATCACCGGCCGGCCCGAGGAGCGGCTGACCTTCGACCTGCAGCCGGAGCTGGCCGCGCAGATGGACTACCGCGACCATGCCGGGGCCGCCGGCGTCGAACGCTTCATGAAACATTATTTTCTGGTCGCCAAGGACGTCGGTGACCTGACCCGGATCTTTTGCGCATCCCTCGAGGCGCGCCACCAGCGCCGCAGCCTGCTAAGCCTGCCGTCGGGCTTGTTCAGCCGTGACATGGAAGGCTTCCGGGTCGAGAGCGGCCGCATCTCGGTCCGCAACGACGACCATTTCAAGGACACGCCGATCGACATGCTGCGGCTGTTCGAGGTGGCGCACCGCCGCAAGCTGGATATCCACCCGGAGGCGCTCCGGCTCATTACCCGCAGCTTGCGGCGAATCGACCGAGAGCTGCGCGAGGACCCCGCGGCGAACCGGCTGTTTCTCGATATTCTGACCGCCGAGGAAAATCCCGAGGTCGCCTTGCGCCGGCTGAACGAGGCCGGCGTTTTCGGCAAATTCATCACCGATTTTGGCCGGGTCGTGGCGCAGATGCAGTACGACATGTACCACGTCTACACCACCGACGAGCACACCATTCGCGCGATCGGCATTCTCAATCGGATCGAGCGCGGTGAGCTGGCCCAGGACCATCCGCTGTCGACCGAGGTGATCCACCAGGTCTTGTCGCGCGAAGTTCTGTATGTCGCGGTCCTGCTGCACGACATCGCAAAAGGCCGAGGCGGCGACCATTCCGAATTGGGCGCGAAGATTGCCCTGAAGCTGTGCCCGCGTCTGGGCTTCACGCCGGAACAGGCCGACACGGTGAGCTGGCTCGTCCGCTATCACCTGGCGATGAGCAACACCGCGTTCAAACGCGACCTGTCGGACCCGAAAACGATCGAGGATTTCGTCGCCCTCGTGCAGTCGCCGGAACGGCTGCGCCTGCTGGTCTGCCTTACCGTCGCCGATATCCGCGCCGTCGGACCGGGCCGCTGGAACAACTGGAAAGCGACGCTGCTGCGCGAACTGTACCGCCGCGCGGAAGCGCTGATGGACGGCGGCAGCGCCTCGGAAGGCCGTGACGACCTGGCCGCGGCAGTGACCGAGGGATTGCGCGGCGTCCTGTCCGATTGGCCGGACGAGGCCGTGGAGGCGCATCTGGCCAGCGGGCATCCAGCCTATTGGCTGTCCTACAATGTCGGCACGCTGGAGCGCCACGCCCGGTTCATCCGGGAGACGGATCTGGCCGGGCTGCCGTTGGCGATCGACCGCCGCGTCGACACGGATCGCGCGGTCACCGAAATCACGATCTATACCGCCGACCATCCGGGCCTGTTCAGCCGTATCGCCGGCGCGCTCGCGGTCTCTGGGGCGAATATTGTCGACGCCAAGATCCACACCTTGAACAGCGGCATGGCGCTCGACAGCTTCCTGGTGCAGGACGCCGACGGCGGGGCTTTCGCGCGGCCGGACAAGCTGGCGAAACTCGCGGTGCTGGTCGAACAGACGTTGTCCGGACGCCTTCGGCCGCTCGCCGAACTGGAAAAGAACGAAGGCTTGCCGAGCCGGACGCGGGTCTTCCGTGTCGCGCCGCGCGTGCTGATCGACAACAAGGCGTCCAATCGCCACACGGTGATTGAAGTGAACGGCCGCGATCGGCCCGGGCTGCTCTATGCCGTCACCGGCGCGTTTTACGATCTCAGCCTGCAGGTCTATGCCGCCAAGATTTCGACCTATGGCGAACAGGTGGTCGATGTGTTCTATGTGAAGGATGTCTTCGGCCTGAAAATCGAACATCCGGCGAAATTGGATCAAATCCGCGGCCGTCTTCTCGAGGCCTTGAAGGATCCCGGTTGCAAGCCGGCAAAGCAGGTGTCGACGCGGCGGCGCGCGGCAGCCAAATCAACGGAGGATGCGGCCAGCGGGAAATCGAAGGCGGCCACCGGTAAAGGCAAAGCGAAGATCGAGGCGGCGGAATGACCGGCCGCTGAAAACGAGAATACGTCGATCCCATTCAGGAACAGATCATCTAGGAGAGTGTGTTGGAACAATCAGAGGCCGTGCGGCTGCAGGCTTATCTCAGAGAAAAATTTGGTACCGAACGGTTGCGGCTTGGCCAACCGAAGATCGACGGATCCGCCGAAGTGAGCCTGGGAGAGGAATTTATCGGCGTAATCTACCGCGATGTCGACGACGAGGATGGCGAGGTTTCCTATGCTTTTCACATGGCGATCCTCGAATTCGACCTGCCGCCGGCGTAACGCCTTTGCGACCCCCCGTCTCGGCATGACACGCGAATGCCACGGCGCCGCCTTTCTTTCGTTATTTTGAACGGATAGATAGCCGCCATGGCGCTATTCCGGGCGATTGCGACACTGGGCAGCTGGACGATGGCGAGCCGGGTGCTCGGCCTGTGCCGTGATATTCTTTTCGCCGGCGTGATCGGCGCCGGCATGGTGTCGGACGCATTTTTCGTCGCCTTCAAATTCCCGAACCTGTTTCGGCGGTTGTTCGCCGAGGGTGCGTTCAATGCCGCCTTCGTGCCGCTGTTCACCCAGCGGCTGGTGGCGGAAGGCGAAGGCGCGGCGCGGGCGTTCGGCGGCGCAATCGCCTCGGTGATGGTCAGCTTCTTGCTGATCTTCACCACCGGCGCGATGCTGGCAATGCCGTGGCTGATGTTCGTTCTGGCGCCCGGTTTCGCCGATGAGCCGGAAAAATTCGGGCTGGCAATCGATCTGGCACGGCTGACGTTCCCCTACCTCCTGTTTATGGCGTTGTGCGCGATGCTGGGGGGCATGCTGAACGCGCATCGCCGGTTCGCGACGGCCGCCGCGGCGCCGATCCTGCTCAACATCGTGCTGATTTCCGCCATGCTGCTGGTACGCGAAGGCGTGCTCGACCTGCCCGGCCACGCGCTGGCGGGGGGCGTCGCGGTGGCCGGCGCGGGGCAGCTCATTTGGCTCGTCTGGGGTTGCACGCGCGCGGGCATCATGGTGCGCCTGCCGCGGCCGCGGCTGACACCGGGTGTGCGCCGCTTGCTGGTTTTGATGGTGCCGGCGATGCTCGGCGCGGGCGTGGTGCAGATCAATCTGGTGGTCGATCTGATTCTCGCCTCCTTCCTGCCGGAGGGATCGATTTCCTGGCTCTACTACGCGGACCGCGTGAACCAATTGCCGCTCGGTGTGGTCGGCGTCGCCGTCGGTGTCGCCCTGCTGCCGTTGTTGTCCCGGCACCTTAGCGCCGGAGAGGATGTCGAGGCGATGCATATGCAAAACCGGGCGATCGAGTTCGCGCTGCTGCTGACGGTGCCGGCGGCGGCGGCGCTCATCGTGATGCCGGACGTGATCTCAACGGTGCTCTATCAACGGCATGCCTTCGGCCCGGCGGATACCGTGGCCACGGCGAACGCGCTGACCGCCTTTGCCGCCGGCTTGCCTGCCTATGTGCTGATCAAGGCGCTGACGCCCGGTTTCTTTGCGCGCCAGGATACGGTGACACCAGTCAAGATCGCCATCGGGGCGGTGGCCGCGAACATCCTGCTGGCTGTCATCCTCATGCAGGTCTTTGCCCATGTGGGACTGGCCATGGCAACCGCGTCCGCTGCCTGGGTCAATGCCGGGCTGCTCGGCTTCATCCTGCGCCGGCGCGGGCATTTCAAGGCGGATGCGCGGCTGTGCCGCCGGCTGCCGCGGCTGCTCTTGGCGGTGGCCGGCATGGCGGCGGCGCTGTGGGTTGGCAAGGGGTGGCTCGACCCCTTCTCCGGCGCCGGAGAATTGATCCGTGTCGCCGCGCTCGCGGCGCTGGTCGCCGGCGGCGCGACGGTGTTCGCGGTGCTCGCGCTGGCCTTCGGCGCGGTTCGGCGCTCCGACCTGCGGGACGCCTTGAAACGCAGGTGATTTGACGCCTTTGCGGGCAGGCTTTATTAGCCGTGGCGCGTATCAAGGACTTAACCTCGGGAGCGCTGAATGGTTCGATTGGCCGATCTGTCGGAAGCGGAGGTGGAGCATCTGCTGGCATTGCCCTGCACGGACAATGACGGCAGCCCCTGGACGGCCGCGCCGGATGCGGCGTCGATGCGACTTGCCATCGTCACCACCGCTGGGCTCTCGCGGCGGGACGACCCCACTTTCCGGCCGAGCTCGACCGATTACCGCATCGTGCCGTCCGACGTGGCGTCGACCGATTTGCTGATGAGCCATGTCTCGACGAATTTCGACCGCTCCGGCTTTCAGCAGGACATCAATGTGGTGTTTCCGATCGACCGGTTGCGCGAACTGGCGGCTGCGGGCGACATCGCTTCCGTGGCCGCGCTGCATTACTCCTTCATGGGCGCAACCGAGCCGGAGAAACTGGAGGCGAAGGCGCGCGAGTTGGCCGGTTTGTTGAAGGAGGACCGCGTCAACGCGGTGCTGCTGACGCCCGTCTGACCCAATTGCACGCGCGCCGTGAGCGGGCTGGCACGATTTTTCGAGGAAGAAGGCATTGCCACGGTGGTGGTCAGTCTGGTCCGTGAGCACACCGAAAGGATCAAGCCGCCGCGCGCGCTGTGGGTGCCGTTTCAACTCGGCCGGCCGCTCGGTGCACCGGACGATCCCGCTTTCCAGACCCGCGTGCTGCGGGCGGCGTTGGCGCTGTTTTCGGCGCCGGCCGGGCCGGTCATCGGGGACTTCGACGAAGACGCGCCCGGCGCAGACCCCGAGGATTACAGCGGCTGGGTCTGCCCGGTGACCCTGCCGGCGCCGCCGGACGGCTCAGTCGCCCCCGGCAGCCTGCTGGCGCAATTGCGGGCGGAGATCGACAGCCTGGCGCCTTGGTACGATCTGGCGCGCGAGCGGCGCGGCCGCACCACGGTCGGCGTGAGCGGGATGACAATCGCGGAGGCGGCGGGCCTGCTGACGGCGTTTTTGGACGATCAGGAAATTGAAAGCCCCGATCCGGCCTTGTCCGCGCCGCATGCGGTGAAATTCGCCGCCGATGATCTGAAGGCCTGGTATCTCGAGGCGGCGACGGCGCGCCCAGGGGCCGCCGGGAGCGCCGCCCTCAACGACTGGTTCTGGGGCGAGACCGCGGCCGGCCGATTGTTGTTGCAGTTGAGCGCGGTCTGCCGCGGTATCGATGCGCCGGTGATGCAATGGCTCGGACACAAGTCACTGGTTCCGCGGTCCCACGAACATCTGATACCCTGAGAGGCGGTCATGGTCCGACTCACCGACATCCCTGCAATCGATGCGCAGCACCTGCTCGACAAGGAATGTCCGGCATTCGAGGAAGAGCCCTGGGTCGAGGGGCCGCCGCTCGCCGAGCGCCGGGTCGCGATCGTCACCACCGCGGGGCTGCACCGCGCCGGGGATCGCAATTTCAATTTGCGCGATGTCGGCTACCGGGTCATTCCGGGCGCCATCGAAGGGGCCGATCTGGTGATGACCCATACATCGGTGAATTTCGACCGCACCGGGTTTCAACAGGACGTCAACGTGGTCTTTCCGATCGACCGGTTGCGGGAACTGGCGGCCGCGGGCGAAGTGGGCTCGGTCGCCGATTTTCACTATTCGGTCATGGGCGCGGGCTGGTTGCCGCACGAGATCGAGGCGACGGCGCGCGAACTCGCCGGCATGCTGAAGGAAGACAAGGTCAACGCGGTTCTGCTCAGCCCGGTCTGACCCAACTGCACCCGCGCCGTGGGCGCGGTCGCCTACTATCTTGAATCGGAAGGCATCGCGACCGCCGGGATCAGCCTGGTGCGCGACAACACCGAGCGAATGCGCCCGCCGCGGTTCCTCTGGGTTCCGTTCGAGTTGGGCCGCCCGTTCGGCGCGCCCAACGATCCGGCATTTCAGACCAAGGTTCTGCGTTCTGTATTGGCGTTGCTGGCGCGCGCCGACGGCCCGGTGATCCTGGAGGATTTTCCGGAGGATGCGCCGGCGGCCACCGAGGAGGAGATGGCCGGCTGGACCTGCCCGGTCAACCTGCCGAAACCCAAGCCGTCCGAGGCGCCGGCTCGTCTGGCGGCGATATTGGCCGAAATCGAACGGCTCGCGCCCTGGTATGCGCTGGCGTTGGAGCACCGCCGCCGGTCCACCTTTGGGGTGAGCGGCCTCGAGATCGACGCGGTGGCGGAATTTCTGCACGGATTTCTGGACGGACTGCCCGACAACCCGAAACCGGAAATCTCGCTCGGCGAGAGC
>CAYYBI010000036.1:0-2699 GCA_964469835.1 uncultured Rhodospirillaceae bacterium | reverse complement strand
TCGAGGTGCCGACCATCGAAGGCGGACGGGCCAAGGTCAATATCCCCTCCGGCGCGCAGACCGGCCACCGCTTGCGCCTGCGCAACAAGGGCATGGCGGTGCTGCGCTCGAAGAACCGCGGCGACATGTATATCGAGGCGCAGGTCGAGACCCCGGTCAAGCTGACCAAGCGCCAGGCGGAACTGCTCGGGGAATTCGACAATGCCGGCGGCGGCCATTCCCAGCACCAGCCCGAACATCACGGGTTCTTCGCCAAGGTGAAGGAATTCTGGGACGACCTGACGGAATAGCGGCGGGCGGCAGGCGGGTAACCTGACGGTAACGCGTCCTGCGCTAGTATCTGCCGGCAATGATAACGACCGTCTCGTGCCAGACCCCGATACTTCTGATCTGGGCTTTGCTGATATTTGCCGCCCCCGTCCGGGCGGATACGGTTCCGTTTCCAGACGGCTGGCGGCTGCCGGCCGTCGGGGAATTGGATGCCGCATGGCGCGGCGACGATCCCGAGCGCTATCTGCGCGCCGCCGGCGATCTCGACGGCGACGGAGAGACCGACTTGGTGGTCGTCCTGATCGCCGAAGAAATCGGTCCTCGCGGGCGTCCATCGGCGATCGGTGCGTTCGCCTTGCTGTCGCGACCCAGCGGTGGCCAAGACTTTCACCCCGTGCGTGTTCTCGAACACCCGCTCCCTGTCGATTTCCGGCAATTCGGCGTCGCCGCGCGGCCGCCGGGCCGATACGTCACCGCCTGTGGCGCCGGCTACGGCGACGGCTGTGCGCCTGGGGAGCCGGAAGCGGTGGATCTCGACCATGCAGGCATTGAATGCTGTCTGTTCGAGAGTGTGACAGGGCTGTTTTGGTGGAATCCCGATGCCGGACGATTCGACGGCACACCGATCAGCGACTGACCCGGGCGCGCGACCGGCCGCGCCGCTAAACCTTGTCGTCTTGCTTGTCCTCGGGCGGCAACGCCCTCGTGCCCACAACGATGTCGTCCTTGCCCTTGCGCCCGGACCGGATATTTTGCACGGCACGCTCGATCGCCTGGGCGCATGCGCCGACAGCGTCGCCACAATGCACGATCACCTGCATCAAGGGCTGGGGCCGGAACAGCAGCAGGAGTGCCGCGATGGACAGCATTATCGCGATGATGGCCCACATGCCGTTCATCCCCCGCCGCAGCGATTCCATGAATCCGGTGCCGCAGCGCGCGCCGGCAATTTCGAACGCGATCCCCGATTCCTTCAGCTTGGCGGTCAGCGCGTCGGCGCCCGAGGCGTAGAATACGCCCTGGATCGGGTCGGTGACGAGAGGTATGCCGCCGGGCCCGAAGACGACGTGCGCCTCGCGCTGGGTATTGAGGCCCACGACATGGCCGCACCGGTCGATCAGCGGCCCGCCGCTGTTTCCCGGGTTGGTCGGCGCGGTGTGCTGGATGATCCGGACCGCCGGCGCGCCCTCCGCCCAAGGGCCGGTAAAGGTCCGGCTCACGGCGCCGGACACGAGGCTGGCCTCGTCCAGGGGGCCGAGCCGGTCGGCCGCCCCGGGGAACCCGATCGCGTAGATCTCGAGACCCTTTGTCAGCTCGCCGCCGAGACTCGCGAAGGTCACCGGCGGCCGGTCGAGCCCCTCGACGCGCAGGATCGCCAGATCCTCGCCGGGGAACGCGTGAACGATCTCCGCCTTGCGCGGCTGTTCCTCTCCCGATTCGCGGTCGGCCACGACGATGTCCCACGCCAGTTCCAGATGCGCTTCGATGACATGGAAATTGGTGGCGACGAAGCCGTCGCGGTTTAGCACGAAACCGGTGCCGGAGGACGCGCCGTCCGGTCCGAGAACGAAAATTCGCACGACGCTTCGATCCAGCCGTTTGGCGACGCCGTCGGCCGGCGCTTCGCTCAACGCCAGCCACGCCACGGCAAACAGGGCGGGCAGTGCCAGAAGAATTGCAAGCAGCGGTCGGCGCATACGAAGCCATCTCCTCCGCGCGGCGCGGTCCGGCGGGTTTACCGGCGGCGACCGTGGTCGCCGCATTATGTTATCTGGTATTCGCCCTGTCGATTGCGATGCGGCGTCACAGTGATTTGACTGACCTTGACCGCGCCATGTTCCCGCGATCCCTCCCCACTCGCATCGCCGCCGCGAATATGCTTTAACGCCTCAGGAAACCACCATGGTGGAGAGCGTGTTGTCATGGCCAACGAGATGAAGATCGGCGTCGTCGGTGCGGCCGGGCGCATGGGCCGGATGCTGGTTGTGCAGGTCGGCGAAAGCGCCGGCTGCGCATTGGCCGGCGCGACGGAGCGGCCGGGCGCCGAGGCGATCGGCCAGGACGCCGGGACGCTTGCCGGGATCGGCGCGAACGGAGTGGTCCTCGGCGACGATGCCGCGGCGATGATCGCCGCGGTTGACGCGGTGATCGACTTCACCGCGCCCGGTGCGACGGTGGCGCACGCGGAGCTGGCGGCCCAGGCCGGCGCCGCCATGGTGATCGGCACCACCGGCATGGACGACGGCCATATCGAGGCGCTGCGCCGCGTCGCACGCCACGTGCCCGTGGTCGTCGCCCCGAACATGAGCGCCGGCGTGACCCTGCTGATGGCGCTGGTCGAGCAGGTTGCCCGCACGCTGGATGATGCCTACGACATCGAGATCCTTGAGATGCATCACCGCCACAAGGTCGATGCGCCGTCCGGCACC
>CAYYBI010000035.1:0-2806 GCA_964469835.1 uncultured Rhodospirillaceae bacterium | reverse complement strand
CGCGCCCGGGCGGCAGCACTGGGCCATACCTATCTCGGGCTTGACGAGCTCGGCCGCGAACGGTTTTTACGCCTGTTGGCCGGCGGCTTCGATGCGGACCGCAAGGCGATAGACGCCGCCGTCTCCGCGCTGCAGGCGGCGCCGGCCGAGCAACGGCCGCAGGCGGAATTGGCGCTTCGTGAGGCGTTGGAGCCACCGCGAATGAAGTTGCTGATGCAGTTCAATGCGTTGCCGCAAGGTGTCAAATTTCTGGTCGATCTGCGGTCGGATCTGCTTCCTCATATTCGCAAAGACTCGACAATGGCCTCGCTCGACGGAGATTTGCAAAAGCTCCTAACCTCTTGGTTCGATATTGGGTTTCTTGATTTGCGGAGGATTACTTGGGATGCGCCGGCGGCTTTGCTGGAAAAACTGATCGCTTATGAGGCGGTGCACGAAATCCGCGGTTGGGAAGACCTAAAGAATCGGCTCGATTCAGATCGGCGCTGCTTCGCGTTTTTCCATCCCCGCATGCCGGAGGAGCCGCTGATTTTCGTCGAAGTGGCCCTGGTCAATGGGCTTGCCGACAATGTCACCGTCTTGCTCGACGAATCGGCGCCCGTGATGGATCCATCCAGCAACGTGGATACGGCGATCTTTTATTCGATTTCAAATGCTCAAAAAGGTTTGGCGGGGGTCAGCTTCGGCGGATTCCTGATTAAACGCGTCGTCGATCTGTTGAAGGCTGAACTGCCGAGCCTGAGAACATTCGCGACACTGTCGCCGATCCCTGGATTTCGACGTTGGCTTGATGGTCGATTGAAAGACGACGCAGAATTACTGCGGCCGGCCGATGCGCGCGCGTTGGCCGCGGTCGCCCAGGTCGAGGGGGGAAACGAGGCCTTGCGGCGTTTGCTATCGACTGAGTCTTGGCACCAGGATGAGAAGATCTCCAATGTATTGAAAGATCCGTTGATGCGGCTGTGTGCGCAATATCTGCTGAATGCCAAACGGCGGGGTAGGCAGACGCTTGATCCGGTGGCGAATTTTCATTTGACCAACGGCGCCCGTGTGGAGTGCCTGAATTGGCTCGGGGACACCTCGTCCAACGGGCTGTCTCAATCCTTGGGTTTGATGGTGAATTATCTCTACGAATTGGATCGAATCGAGGAAAATCATGAATCCTATACTGGAGAGGGATCTGTTACGGCTTCCGCTGCGGTTCATCGTTTGATATGACTTAACGATCGTTAAAAAAAATAACAAACAGGGATCCGGAAATCCGGGTCCCGTAAAGACGGGGAAACCGGACAGTGAAGCCGGATTTGAGTTTGAACGGCCGGACCCAGGCGATGTATGTCGGGTTCCGTGGCAGGGATCGCGCGAGTGCCTTTTTCAAGCGCGGTCGCGATATGGAATACATTCGGCGCGGCATGGAGTTTCGCCGAGCCAAACGCGACAATTTGGTCGAAACCGCCCGTGTCTTGTCGGTCGTGCTCGACCAGACGCGGATCCCGCATATCAGGTATGAGGTCAATATCCACCAGGCGGGGCGCGCCAATGGCTTTGTTGACGGCCCCAGGATGCTGGCCCTATCGGTATTCACGGATACCTACAACGAACGGGTGGACTCGGCAAAACGCAGGTAAGGCGGTCAAATACGCGGGCGGGGCAGCCATTGGGGCCTGTCTCGGCGTGCTTGACCCAGCCGGTTCTGCTACCTATACAGGGGCGCTTTTGAGATAGGGTGCCAATCGCGCGGGCGTGGCGGAACTGGTAGACGCGCGGGTTTTAGGTACCCGTGGAGTAATCCGTGGGGGTTCAAGTCCCTCCGCCCGCACCAGCAGGTAAGCAATTTTCCGTAAGATTCCGTAAGATACTGTCCGCATCATCGAACGGCCAACTGAGTAACTCCGTAAGGAAAAGTGGATACCATGCAGGTAACCGAAACCAAGAATGAAGGACTGAGCCGCGAATTTGCGATTATCGTGCCGGCCGCGGATATTGAGCAGCGCGTCTCCGCGAAGATCAATGAATTGGTCGATCAGGTCAATTTGCCAGGCTTTCGGCCGGGCAAGGTTCCTGTGTCCCTGATCCGGAAACGCTATGGTGATGCCGTGAAAGGTGAAGTCGTTCAGGCGGCGGTCAGTGAGACCACGACGCAAGCGCTGACGGAGCGCGAGTTGCAGCCGGCGGTTCAGCCTAAGATCGAGGTCACCAGTTTCGAGGACGGCAAGGATTTGGAGTTCACTCTGGCGGTTGACGTGCTGCCGGTGATCGACCCAGTCGATTTTCGGACTCTAGAGCTTGAGCGGCTGAAGGCGAAAATCGAAGACAAACAGATCGTGGAGTCGCTCGATCGGCTAGCCGAGGAATATGCCCGCGCCGATCCGATCGCCAAACCGCGGAAAAGCAAGAAGGGCGATGTCGTCGTGATCGATTTCGAAGGATCGATCGACGGAACGCCGTTCGACGGCGGCAAGGCCGAGGACTATCAGCTGGAATTGGGCGCCGGCCGTTTCATTCCCGGGTTCGAGGATCAACTGATCGGCGTCGAAGCGCCGTTGGAAACACAGGTCGAGATAAGTTTTCCGGAGGACTATGGCAACGCGGATTTGGCCGGCAAGCCGGCAGTATTTGCTGTATCTGTCAAAGAGATACGGGAACGTGTTAAAGCGAATATAGATGATGAATTCGCCAAGTCGCTGGGCATGGAGACCGTGGATGCGCTGCGCGAGCAGGTTCGCGGCAGCTTGGAAAACGAATACGCCACGGCCTCCCGTGACCGCTTGAAGCGTCAGCTCCTCGATCGGCTGGACGAATTGCA
>CAYYBI010000034.1:0-22394 GCA_964469835.1 uncultured Rhodospirillaceae bacterium | reverse complement strand
TAACCGGAAGTCGCGTGCGACGTCTGGAATGTCCGCTTCTGGATGTTGAGCGGACTCAATCGGCGGCAAAGCGGACATTGGAATACAGTTCTTCGATTCACGCTGGTTTTGAGCATTATATGTATTTGAACGAGGAATGATGTTTGGACATCTCGGCTTAAAACTGAAAATGGATCGCATTACCGATTCATACAATTCAAGTCACCATAGAAAATATATTGGTTTTCTGCGGATCATATGACCGACCAAGTGCTGCGTTGGCGATTGCTGAAAACACCATGGTGATAATGTGAATCTCATGGATACATAAGGGTCGGCTGGAGGCGTCATTCCGGAAGCATCTCCAGCGTAACCTTTTCAAATCAAGAGATGAATTAATAACAAAAGACGCGAATACTCGTTTTCAAATGGTGACATTGGTCCGCGGGCGCGCGTCCGTGTGTGCTTTGTTCGTGGTGGGGTCTTCGGCGCGCGCTACGTATATTCAAATGGTGAGAACGCCAAACTTGCGCCTTTCGTTCGCACAATAATGTGGCACCTCTTTCCCAAAATGCATGTGAGCTACTGCACCCGTTACCCAAGGTGATCTGCCCCCACCATCTGTGCGGGGACAGAACACTGCATCCCGCTCGCCCAGCGGTAAGCTTTTTCCGATATTTCAGTCTTGGTGTCGTTAATTGAGATTGGTCCCGTCATCAGTACGTTGATTTCTTTCTAGGGTTTCAAAGTGTTCGCGCAGCGCCGACTTTCGGGCAAAAAGCAATTTCCCGAATTTTCCGATTGGCGCTTTCTTCCCTTCGTGCCAGTCGTAAACGCGGCGCGGCGTGATGCGCATAAACGCCGCAATGGCGGGAGCGCCCCAGAGCAGATCCTCACCCAGATTGCCACCGTTTTCATTGTCGTTGCCCATTATTGTCGCCCGTCCTCGGCATTTCCCAACACCTGCCATTACATTCGAACGGCCACGAAGAGTCAAGCGTTCGTGAAATAAAAACGAATACACATCAAATCATATCACCATATAATAAGATTTTTTACATGATGTATACTTTAATTAATTTCAAACCATGAATTGAAAACTTTAAATAATTTGTGGAAACTTAAAAACTTTAATATGCCCGCCGCGTGAAAGGTGCGTAGAAAGCAATTGGAGGCGCACACAGCGCCATAAGTGGAATGGGCAGTAACCCCCCACCCAACGCGCCCTACCTCGCCTTAAATCGATTTCTGGAGGAATTCTTTAAAAGTTTAAAGAGAACGAAGCCGGGAATGAATTTGAACGCGGACGCGGCAACCGGAATTCAAAACCAAATCACCGAAAGCAATAGCGGAACGGAACGTATTCGAAACACAAAAATCAGAAATCGGAAAAAAATTCTGGAACCCTCCAGCCAATACCCAGCCGAACGATCCGTAAGATCCAAGGCTGCGTCACCGCTCTATGCAAATGTTCCAAGGAAATCGGAAAGCTTCAAACTTCGAAGCACCACCAAAATCAAACGCACACCAACCCCTCCTTTAAGTTCGGGGATTGGGTTGGTGCAATAGAAAGCAGTGGAAAGGTTCCATATAACTAATTTAAAGAAACATTCGTATGCATGATTGAGGAACATGCTGCTCAAAGGACTGGTGATTTGAATAGGAATTCGGGGGAAGGAATTTGGATATTCTAAAAGGTTCTTCGGATGTGCAAAGCGATAAATCATTTAAGTCTTTTTGTATTGATATCAGTGTTGTGTAAACAGTACGGGTAATGTCCCCTCTTACCAGAGCATTTGCAGATCAAAATACGTCACCGTCCAACGAATTCCCAAGGCTGATTTCCCGAAGGCGGCAGCAACCAATTGTATGCATAGGACGGGAATTCATAAATCGCTTTGGTTACATCCAAGCCCAGTCGGTCTGCATTGTACAAAAGATTTTGAACGGAATCTTGCGGCCAATCCGGCTGCCAATGAGCATTACCAACTGTCGGATTTTCGTCGAGATGTTGAACGCTGCGAAGTAACAATTCACCAATGCGTCGATCCTGGTTGACGGGCACACCGCGAAAATCCTTCACCATGTGCGGTGTGCGTTTTGTGTAGCCGTGATCATATCGGACCATTCGGCCAAGTTTCTCTGCGTCGACGAATTTGAGACGTAATACTTTTCTCAACACTTCGCGAGGATCCGCGTTGATCAGGTCGTGTGGCGACGATAAGCCCAATTTTTTTAGGCGCCGTGTGCCGGTAATTCGGAATTCGGAGTGGCAGCAGAATTTTTCAGAAACTACTTTGCAAGGCAGGTCGGAATACGTCACGAAGCAAACCCGATCCCAGAGTTCGAAATTCGAATAACTAGTATTCTTAAATTTTTTCAGGCGGTTCGTTTTTCTTTTTGGAAGAACAGTGTGCCGTTTACGAAACCATTCCATATCTTCGGCGGCCTGTTCTCTGCGCATTATGTCATCAGTTGCAACATCCACTCGGTTCATCAATGTTTCGGACGGTAAGCGCACCCAGCGCAACCATGTAAGCATGTAAGCATTTGGATTGACGGTTGCTGAATGCGAATTCGCTGTCCCCAAACCTCATATCGCCGCTTTTGCGGGTCCTTTTCACGTGGGTTTAAACAAATCACCAATCGCTCATGATTATCGGCAATATTTAACTTCTTCTTTCCACACAGTTTGACCAAAGCGTCAATTTCCGACTTTATCAAAAACCGCCTACTTTTGAGCCAAAATTGGATTGTATCGAAGTACCCGATCCGCCGAACGGTATTGCCCTCCAAGGGCCACCCTTCTTCCACCACACCTTCAAAAGCTTTTGAATTAAACAAAACAACCTCAAATCAATGAGTTATCACCGAAAATAGGTATCTTACGACCGTATTATCGTTCCACTATTGTCAATTTGAAATTCCTGTCAACAATAAATTATTATAACCTATTGATTTAAAATAGAAATTACTTTCTCGTTTAATTACTCTCTTGTCGCAATCTCGCCGCACGGAGTCTCCGGCACCAGATGTAAAATGGCGGAAAGCCTCGATATTCCTCGTAAGAGAATTGGCACAAAAAATGGGCCCCAAAGGGCCTAAATTATCTATAACACATTGATTTATATTGGTAGCGGAGGAGGGACTCGAACCCCCGACACGCGGATTATGATTCCGCTGCTCTAACCAGCTGAGCTACTCCGCCCCAAGGGCCTGTCGGGCAAGCACATACGCCGCCTCACGGACGCTGTCAAGCGGCCCGGGTGCCCCAACGGTTATGCTGCCGCCGCTGCAGCCTCGCGGCGGATCCAGCCGCCGCCGAGCACCCGGTCGGCGTCGTAGAAGACGCAGGCCTGGCCCGGCGATACGCCGAATTCCGGCGTCTCGAAGGCCACCTCCACCGTGCCGTCGGGCGCGGTCCGTAGCGTTGCCGGCACCGGCGCCATGGTGGAACGGATCTTGACCGACAGCGCGGCGTCCTCCGCCGGCGCGCTGCCCAACCAGTTCACGCTGTCGAGCCGCACGGCGGCGCAGCCGAGCGCTTCGCGCGGGCCGATCACCACGCGGTGGCGTTCCGGTTCCAACCGCACCACATAGAGCGGATCGGAGTCCGGGTCGCGGCCGCCGATGCCGAGGCCGCGTCGCTGGCCGACCGTGTAATTGATGATGCCGTCATGCCGGCCGACCACCTGGCCCGCCATGTCGACGATCTCGCCCGGCACGATCGCCTCGGGCCGCAACTTCTCCACAACCCGCGCATAGGAGCCCGAGGGCACGAAGCAGATGTCCTGGCTGTCCGGCTTGTCCGCCACCGGTAGGTCGAACCGCGCCGCGGCGGCACGGGTCTCGTCCTTCGTCATGCCGCCGAGCGGAAAGCGCAGGAAATCGAGTTGGGCGACCGTGGTGGCGAACAGGAAATAGCTCTGGTCGCGCTCGGGGTCGACGGCGCGGTGCAGTTCGGGCCCGCCTGCCCCGCCCGCGCCAATGGCGCGGCGCACGTAATGGCCAGTGGCGAGCACGTCCGCGTCCAGGTCGCGCGCGGTCGACAGCAGGTCGCGGAACTTGACCGTCTGGTTGCAGCGGACACAGGGGATCGGCGTCTCGCCCCGGATATAGGCGTCGGCGAAATCGTCGATCACCGCCTCGCGGAACCGGCTTTCGTAGTCCAGCACGTAATGCGGCATGTCGAGCGCGGCCGCCACGTTGCGCGCGTCGTGGATATCCTGCCCGGCGCAGCAGGCACCCTTGCGGGATACCGCCGCACCATGGTCATAGAGCTGCAGCGTGATGCCCACCACCTGATAGCCCGCCTCGGCCAGCAAGGCGGCGGTGACGGACGAATCGACGCCGCCCGACATGGCCACGACCACGCGGGTATCCGCCGGCTTCTTATCGAGTCCCAGGCTGTTCATGGCGGGAAATATAGGCCGCCGCGGGTGAAACGCAACGGCGGCGAAGGCCCGCCCCGCAAACGCGCGGCGATCCCCACCCGGATGCACCTATTTCGGCTGCGCCGCCATCATCGCCGGGGGTAGCTTTTCGGCCTGCTGGATCCTCTTGGCCTTTGGCCGCTGCTTGACCTTCGGCCGCCGCGCCATTTGCGGCGCACCGTCGACGCCATACTGCATCACCGGCGCCATCCGGGCGTGCGACCGGCCGATCTTGCCCGCACGGACGACCCCAACGGCCGGCAAACGGTTTTCGGTCATCGCATGCGGCAGGTCCAACGCCACCCGATGGCCCCACTGCCGCCAGGGCTTCAACACCTCCACCCAGCTTAGCGCGAGTTTCCGCCGGCTGAGAATCGACAGGACACCGCCGCCGGTGCTGCGGTTCGGCATGAAGCTGATGCGATAGATCGAACGATCCTTTCCCATCCGGATGTAGTCCCGGGCCTTCCAAACGACCTTCGGCAGCATCAGGACCAGCGCCTTGCCGCCCGTGCTGATCTGATAATCGAAGTCGATCGGTCCCGACGCATCGAGCACGATGCGGGTCATGCCGCGGTGCCGGCCGATGCGGATGCGGGTGACGGTTACCGCCGCATTCGCTGCGAAGCCGCTTTCGACCGCGGTGGCGGGTGTCACCGGCGCGACATATATTGGCACAAACAGCAGGAATGCCGCCGCGATCAATGCGCTCGCTTTGAAATGTATCACAGCTACGCTCCCCTCTTTTGCGTAACGACTGGATATCGTAAAATATTAGATAATATTCGTTAATAGTTTCTAATGCCGGACACCAGAAACCAAACGGATTTTACAATATTCACGAATTCAGTATTTTGGGTTTTATTGTACTGTGGAGACAGTGACGGCGATCACAGGCGTCCCGACGCCGGGATTTCAGGACCGCGCGAGACCCATTTGCCAAAACGCCGCTTCGAGGCGCGTCGCCTGGCGGAAAGTGCCGGTCAGGCTGGCCATGCGACCATCGCCGCCGCGCCGCGCCATCAACCGGTCCAGTGTCTCGATGGCGCTGCGCGCCACCTGCTGATAATCCGCTCCGGCATACATCTCGATCCAATCCCCGTAAGGATTGCCGGTATGCATGGTGGCCGGATCATCCGCCAGCCAGCGGGCGACTTCGGCATATCCAACGATACACGGCGCGAGCGCGACCTGAAGGTCGAGCAGGTCGCCGGCCAGGCCACGGTCAAGCACGAACCGGGTATAGGCAACCGTCGGCAAATCCTCGGGCAGGGTCTCCATTTCCGCCTCGGACAGCCCCCAGCCCTGGCAATACTGCACATGCAGCGACATTTCCGTATCGACCAACGCCGACAGGGTTGCCGCCGCCGCCCGCATGTCTTCAAGGGTGTCCGCCTTGTAACCCGCCAGGGCATAGGCGCGGGCGAAGTGGATGAGGAACAGGTAATCCTGTTGCAGGTAGTGCCGAAAAGCCGGCGCTGCCAATGTCCCCGCCCCGAGCCGCCGCACGAAGTCATGGCGGATATAGGCATCCCATTCCACCGCACAGGCATCCTTGAGCCGCTCGAATAGCGTTGCCGCCATGCCTTCCCTATCCTTCCAGCAAGAGGTTGCGTGTCGATTCGGGCAGCCGCACCGTGAGCCCGTCCAGCGTATCGGTCATGACAACCTGACATCCCAGGCGCGAGGTCCGGGTCAGACCGAAGGCGAGGTCGAGCATGTCTTCCTCCTCCTCGCTCGGCGGCTCCAGTCGGGAGAACCATTCCGGCTCGACCACCAGATGACAAGTGGAACACGCCATTTGGCCTTCGCATGCCCCTTCGATATCGATGTCGTTGCGATGGGCAATATCGAGCAGGCTAAAGCCGGCAGGAGCGTCGACTTCCATCCGGTTGCCGTCGCGGCCAATGAAAATTACCGTGGGCATGCGATCAGGCGCGTTCATAGACTTGGGTCGATGCGCGCTGGCTCCGCACCGCATTCGCCAGTTCATCGCTGGCGATATCGATCTCCGCCTCGGTGGTATAGCGGCCCAAGCTGATCCGGATGGAATTGTGCAGCAAGCGAGGCTCGACACCCAGCGCCTGCAACACATGCGACGGCTCGACCGTCGCCGATGTGCAGGCCGATCCGGTGGAGACGGAGATCGAGCCGAGGCGCATCATCAGATCCTGGCCGTCCACATCGGGAAAAGAAACGTTGAGATTGCCGGCGACCCGGTGCTCCATGCCGCCATGCACATGGGTGTCGGGAACGGCATCCCGCAACCGGACAAGGAAGCGATCCCGCAACCCTGACAGGCGCACAGTCTCCGCCGCCATTTCCTGGCCGGCAACCGCACAGGCCTCGCCCAAGCCGACCGCCAGCGGCGTCGGGACGGTGCCGACACGGAGCCCCCGCTGTTGGCCGCCGCCGTCCAGCAGCGGCTCCAGCGGCACCCGCGGACGGCGGCGCACGTACAGCACGCCGATGCCCTTCGGCCCATAGACCTTGTGCCCGCTGATGCTGAGAAGATCGATGTTCATCGCCTTCACGTCGAGCGGGATCTTGCCCGCCGCCTGCGCCGCGTCGGTATGCAGCCGGGCGCCCTTGGCGCGGCAAATCCGGCCGATCTCGGCCATCGGATGGATCACGCCGATTTCGTTGTTGACCGCCATGATCGACACCAGCGCGGTCCGCTCCGTCACGGCCTGTTCCAGCGCGCCGAGATCGATCGATCCATCGCCGCGAACCGGCAAATAAGTTGCTTCGACGCCCTCGCGCTCCAGCCGCCGGCAACTTTCGAGCACGCATTTATGCTCGGTAACGCACGTCACGACATGCGGCCGGTCCGCCCGCAACGCCCGGACACAGCCCTTGATGGCCAGATTGTTGGATTCCGTCGCGCCAGAGGTAAAGATAATCTCCCGTGCCTGCGCGCCAATCAACGCCGCCACCTGCGCACGCGCCGCTTCGACCGCTTCTTCCGCTTCCCAACCATGCCGGTGATCGCGCGAATGCGGGTTGCCGAACCGCTCGCTGAACCACGGCAGCATCACTTCCAGGACCCGCTCGTCGACCGGCGTGGTGGCGTGATAATCGAGGTAAATCGGCATCGTTCTCTGTCGTTCCATTTCCGCACGTTCTTTCGTCATGGCTACGCCGCATCCCGCCGCGCACGCCGCGCCAAATCGATCCAGGCGTCGAGGAACCGATCGATTTCCGCCGCCGTCGTCGTCGGCCCCAGGCTGATCCGAATGGCGCTTCCAGCCAAATTCGCATCCGCGCCCATCGCTTCCAGGACATGGCTCGGCTTCACCTTTCCCGAGGAGCAGGCGGCGCCGGCGCTGACCGCAACGCCCGCCAAATCGAGCGCCATCACCTGGGTCTCCGCAGCAAGGCCGGCCAGTCCGATACAGCTGGTATTTCCAAGACGCGGCGCCTCGCACCCGAAAATCCGCACATCCGGCACAGCCTCGCGCAATCGCCGTTCCATATCGTCCCGCAATGCCGTCACCGCACCGACCCGGTCGGTGCATTCCAGCGCCCATCCGGCGGCCGCGCCGAATCCGGCGATGCCCGGCAGATTCTCGGTGCCGCCACGCAGGCCGCGTTCCTGCCCACCGCCCCGCTGCAGCGCGCGCAACGGCAAATTCCGGCGTGTGATCAGCGCGCCGACGCCCTTCGGCCCGCCCAGCTTGTGCGCGGACAAGCTCATCATATCGACATCGAGCGCGGCAAAATCGACGGCGATGCGGCCCGGCGCCTGAACGGCGTCGCAATGAACCAGCGCGCCCGCCGCATGCGCCAGCGCAGCAACGTCGGCAACCGGCTGAATGACCCCCGTCTCATTGTTGGCCAGCATCACCGACACAACGGCGGGCGCCGTCTCTTCCGATAGCAACCGCTCGAGCGCGCCGAGGTCGATCCGGCCCGCGGCATCCACCGGAACGATCTCCGAGTCGTCCGTCGCAGTGAGAACCGATTCATGTTCGACCGCCGAGACGAGCACCCGCGCCCGGCCGCACCCGCGCAACGCCAGGATATTGGCTTCAGTTGCGCCGCTGGTGAACACGACCTGTTCCGGCGTCACGCCAACCAGGCGGGCGACCTCACTCCGCGCGGTCTCGACAATTGCCCGCGCCTGCCGGCCATATCCATGAACCGAGGACGGATTGCCGGTCTGGCGCATCGCCGCCAGGACCGCGTCGGTGACGCAATCCGGCATTGGAGCGGTGGCGTTGAAATCGAGATAGGTCATGTCGGTCTTACCGGGCGGCGGGGTGCGACTACTCTGCCGCCGCGGCCTCGCGGCCCCGGTACACGGCACCGCTCGTGCCTAAGACGCGCCGGTCAATCACATCGGCGAGCGTAATCGAACTGAGATAGATATGGATCAGATTGCCGAGCTCTTCCCATAAGTCATGCGTGAGACACCGCGCCTTGCTGCCGGTACACCCCACCGCCGAACCGGGCAGACAGCGGGTGGCGCGGATCGGTTCGTCGACCGCTAAAACAATATCCGAAATGCGCGTTTCCGACGCGGCAAGCGCCAACTGGTAACCGCCACCGGGGCCTCGCACGCTCTTGACCAGAGCAGCGCGGCGCAGCTTGCCGAACAATTGCTCGAGATAGGAAAGCGAAATTTCCTGCCGCTCCGCGATCTCCGCCAAGGCCACCGGCAACGCTCCACCGTTCTTTGCCAGTTCGACCATTGCCATGACCGCATATCGTCCCTTCGTGCTCAGCCGCACCGTAAAATCTCCCTCTGTTTAGGTCTCCCGGCCTTATTTCTGCCGATGATTCCGATTTGTAATTTAGTTCGAACCGGCCTTGGGGGTAATTGCCGCCCCTTCTTCCTGCTCGAATTCACCCGGCCGCACCTCCGTCGAACTGCCTGCCTTTTCGGCTTCCATCCTGTCCACCCGGGATTGCAGAAGCGATACCTGTTCCATCAAGCCGTCCATTGCACGGGCAACCGGGTCCGGCAAATCTCCAAGCGGCGTGCCATAGGGTGAAAAAAGTTCCGGATCGGCCTTACCGCGCGACGCGACGACGCGGCCGGGTATGCCCACCACCGTTGCGCCGGCCGGCACGTCCTTCGTCACCACCGCATTGGCCCCCACCCGCGCACCAGCACCGACGGTGATCGGGCCGAGAATTTGCGCACCGGACCCCACGATCACGCGGTCTCCCAGAGTCGGATGACGTTTCTGTTCGCGCTGACTGTCTGAGTCCACCGACGGCGCGACACCGCCCAGTGTAACGCCGTGGTATAATGTAACATCATCCCCGATCTCGGCGGTTTCACCGACAACGACGCCCATGCCGTGGTCGATAAAGAAGCGCTTCCCGATACGCGCACCCGGATGAATTTCTATGCCGGTGAGAAACCGGTTGAATTGCGATATCAACCGGGCTAACAACCGCCAGTTCGAGGTCCAAGCGCCATGGGCGATGCGATGCATAACGATGGCATGAAATCCCGCATAGCATAACACCACCTCCAGCGGAGATCGCGCCGCGGGATCGCGCAGCATCATCGCATCAATTTCTTCGCCTACCATCTTGAACATCGCAAATCCCGCCTAATCTTTATTTTCGAACCAAATAAGGGTTAAGTAGCCCTCCGCGCGGGAAACACCCGTCCCGCCGGGATCGTATACTGGGTGCGACACAGTCAATTTGCATGACGTCATATAAAATGCCCAAGCATTTTGGTCAAGTATACGGAGATAAAGATATCCGTAGTTACAATGTTTGCGGCAAAATCACCCATAAGGTGTTTGGGGTTTAGGCGCCACCCGGCGCCCCTCCGTAACGACCTGGAAGGAATCGGTACAGCAGACATGCCTGAAGTCATCATCAACGGCCCAGAAGGCCGCCTCGAAGGCCGCTACCACCATTCGAAGAAACCGAACGCCCCGATTGCGCTCTTTCTTCACCCGCATCCGCAGCACGGCGGCACGATGAATAACAAGGTGGTCTACACCCTGTATCAGAATTTCGTGCGGCGGGGGTATTCCTGCCTCCGGTTCAATTTCCGCGGCGTCGGCAAATCGCAAGGCACCTTTGCCCGTGGCGAGGGCGAACTGTCCGATGCGGCGAGTGCGCTCGACTGGATGCAAAGCTATAACGAGAATGCCACCGGTTGCTGGATTAGCGGTTACTCATTCGGCGCCTGGATCGGCATGCAACTGCTGATGCGGCGGCCCGAAATCGATGGCTTCATCTCGATCGCGCCACCAGCCAATATGTATGATTTCAGCTTCCTGGCGCCGTGCCCGGCATCGGGGTTGATGGTCACCGGCTCCGCCGATGAGATCGTGCCGCCGGACTCGGTCGCGAAACTCGTCGACAAGCTTCGCCAGCAACGGGGAATCGCCATCGATCACACCACGGTACCGGATGCGAACCATTTCTTTGTCGATAAGATGACGGAAATGGAAGCGGAGGTAACGACCTACCTCGACAAGGCGCTCGCCCCTAAAAAGGATGCGGCGGCAACAAGCTGAATCTTCAAGCCCCAGGCTGGAACAGTTTCCCGCCTAGGGGCGCCACCGCAACCCACCACTGGCCCGGCAAACGGGTAATTACCAACGCTGATTGGCGACCGCTGGGGGCCGTAACGGCGACGTGCCGCTCATCAAACCGATGGCATAGATTGGATCCGGGGAAGGCCCGGATTCATTGGATTACATTGTTCGACCGGTGCGATTATGTTAAACGGTCCGCCCCCGAGGCAACGCAATTTAGCGGTCCCGATGACGACCTTTCACTCAGATTTTATCACGGCCGTCACGGAACGTGGTTTCCTCCATCAATGCACCGACCTGGAGGCGCTCGACGGTTGCGCCGCGGGCGGGCCGATCAGCGCCTATATCGGTTTCGACGCCACCGCAAATTCGCTGCATGCCGGAAGCCTCGTGCCGATCATGCTGCTGCGCCTGCTGCAGCGCACCGGCCACCGGCCGATCGTCCTGATGGGCGGCGGCACCACCAAGGTCGGCGATCCGTCGGGCAAGGACGATCAGCGGCAACTCCTTTCGGACGCGCAGATCCAGGCCAATATTGACGGCATCAAGGGCATCTTTGAGAAATTCATCACCTTTGGCGATGGCCCGACCGACGCGATCATGGTCAATAATGCGGACTGGCTGGACCAGTTGGCGTATATCCCGTTTTTGCGCGATTACGGGCGGCATTTTTCGGTCAATCGAATGCTCGGATTCGACTCCGTCAAGCTGCGGCTCGACCGGCAACAACCGCTGAGCTTCCTCGAATTCAACTACATGGTCCTGCAGGCTTACGACTTCGTCGAGCTGGGCCGCCGCCACGGCTGCGTGCTGCAGATGGGCGGGTCCGACCAGTGGGGCAACATCGTCAACGGCGTCGAACTGGGGCGGCGATCCGCCGATCTCGAACTCTTCGGGCTCACGTCGCCGCTGCTGACGACGGCGAGCGGCGCGAAGATGGGAAAGACGGCGAGCGGCGCGGTGTGGTTGAACGCCGAAAAGCTATCGCCCTATGACTACTGGCAGTATTGGCGCAATACAGAGGATGCCGATGTGGGTCGTTTTCTCCGGCTATTCACCGACCTGCCGCTGGACGAAATCATCCGTCACGAAAAACTCCAAGGCGCCGAGCTGAATGACGCCAAAATCGTCCTGGCGAATGCGGCAACCGCGCTCTGTCATGGCGCAAAGGCCGCCGAGGCGGCGGCTGATACCGCCCGGAAAACCTTCGTCGACGGCGGCGCAGGGGACGACCTTCCCACGGTCGAGGTGGCGCGCACGGAGTTGGAGCCAGGGATGGCCGCCTTCGTGTTGATGACACGCGCGGGCCTGACCAAAAGCAATGGCGAAGCCCGTCGGCTGATCAAGGGCGGCGGCGCACGCCTCAATGACGAACGGATCGCCGACGAAATGGCGTCGATTTCGCTGACCGACATAAACGATCAAGGGGTCATTAAATTGTCCGCCGGCCGCAAGCGGCACGCCCTCGTCCGCCTGACCTGACCCAGCCCTGGTTTATTCTTGGCCCGGGGCTCTATCGTTCGATTTTGTTCGTGTCTTGACGCCATCCGATCCCAAATCGAACAATTTCCGCAGCAAGCCAGGTGTTAGAGCGGACAGCGGATTTACGGTAACCTTTGGATCATCCAACGATCCGGAAACGCGGTAGTTGACGGCAAACAGTCCTTCATCCTTGCCGCCCATCATCAGAGGGCCGATCACCGGCACGTTGCCCAGGACATTATTGATTGTGCGGGCAGGAACGACCGTTCCGCCGAACCGGGCCTGATTGTCTCCGAAATCGACAACACCGTTTACGGTAATTCCCATCGACGCACCATAAGCATGCACCTTGGTTAGCGTGAGCCGTGAGTCTCGATAGGAGAAGCCCCCTTCAAATGACTCAATTTTCAAGCCTTTGCCCGAGAGCGCATCGACAATGTCCGTGAGGGTCGCAATCTGCAGCACGCGCGCGAGAATCGGCGCTTTCAAAAGTTTGAACCGGTTGACGACGAACTCACCCTTCAAGGGCGCATCGGGCTCGCTGCGCGTCCCCCTGATCACCATTGTCCCACCGGTCATTTTCGATCGTTTGTCTGCCGATTCGGTCAAAGTTCCGAAGTCATCCGTGGCAACTTTTAGGATTTGTCCATCGGCGGTGGGCAGATACTTCAATTCCAGCCGCCCGTGCTTACCAATCGTCCCATCAACCACCAAGCCCCGCATCCATTTGCCGTCATGCACGGCCATAATGCTTGCATTCCGCAATTGCCGGCGATCGCCCCAGAACACCTCGTCGAAGTGCGCATTAAGTCTGATGCGATGACCGCCTTGGCGATTCCTGCGGGATGACGATGGAGGCGCCGCGCTCTGCCGCAACACCGGCTCAAAATCAAACCGTTTGCCCGAAACAGCGACCAGCAATCTACCATCCGGTGTGAAATCGATCCTGCCGGTCAGGTCGCTCGCACCATTGCGGAACTGATTGATATCAACGCGCCAATTATCTCCGTTTGGTTCCACACGATGCGCTGCTCCGGAAAATTTCGTCTTCCCCGCCTCAACATCGAATTTCTTGACCGAAAAATTACCTTCGGGATCGACGACGATCGACACATTCGCCGACCCTGGATCGCCCATTGCTTTCTCCCAGCCAATTCCGGGAACCGAGATTTGTGCGTCATCGAGCGCAATCTCCGCCGATACCGACATCCTATTTTGGGCTGATTTGGTCAAAGTAACGCTGACATCCGCCGGTCCGGAGGCCGGCGGAATATTGGGCAATCCAAATCCGGGCCGGCTCAACTCGCGCACGCGCCCCGAAATCGCAATCCGCCGTCGAAACGCTGCATCCTTCTTGAAGTTCTCACGCCAATCCAGCGTTACCGGCGTGGCGGATAGCCGCGCCACCCCGCCGGCCGTGATTCCGGAGTTGTCGACCCTTACATTGAGATCGCCATGGCTGACCTTCAAGCCATAAGGGCCGGGCGAGAGGGCGACCTCTCGCATTGTTGCCGACACATCCACATGCACCCGTTCGGCCGACAGTTCCGCGACCAGGGGAAAGCGTAAATTCATGCGAATAACCGCATCGCCCGACACCGCTTCGGGCGAAACCCCGGAATCAACGATAAGCGCCAGAGGCTTATGGTTCAGCACCTGCAATACCGTCCGCAGAGCGCCGCGCAACACAAGCTCAATCGCGATCCGTTGCTCCTTTTGATCGAACCCGGATATATCGATTACAGATTGTTCCAGGGCAACGTCGCGCAGACGCCCGCTGGTCAGAGCAAGCCGCAACCGGTCTTTGTCGAAACGCCCCGTACCGCCCACGCCGGTGAACTGCGGTAACGGCGCCCAATAGTCTACGTCGAGCCCGTGGAACTGAAGCGTGCCGGTCAGCGTTTCGAAACGGACCGCCGCGGGGTCATCTACCGGTATCTCCAGCGAGAGGTTGGCCTTCGCCTCCGATACTTCGCCTTTTGAGATATTACCCGTCACCCAGTCTCGCGCCGAATTGCCCAGCGCCTCCGGCCAATATCGGCCGAGCGTCGCCATCGGAAGCTTGGTGGCCACGGCATCGGCACTGACCCGATAGGCGCCATCCGCCACCTGAACGGCGCCCGTCGCCGACAGGGTCGGACCGCCGAAATCAATCGCGGCCTTCTTAACGCGCACAGACGTCATGTTGTCGGAAAAATTCGCCTGCAAGACAACGCTGTTGACCGGAAGAGGTTGTTGCGTAGCACCGGGAAAATCGAGCTTACCGCTTCCCGTAGTGATATCGATCTCCGACAATTCGAATTGGTTGCCCGCCGAAATGCTTCCCGCAATTCGGCCGCTAACCGGCAGATCTAATCCAGCCAGCATGCCCAACGTCGGCGCGGCGTCCGCCAGGGACGCAACGTGCAGGTTGCGAACTTCGAGGTTGGCGGCAACACGATCGCCGGCCGGCGGATAAGCCATGGCAAGTACAACGGCGCCAATGCGGCTTCGCATATCGAGCTGCAGGTTGAGGATCGTCCAGTTACGCCCAAATTCGAACGCGGCGGTGCCGGTAACAGGGACGCTGACATTCGAATATCGCTTCAGGTCCGGAAGCACTCTTCCGATCAGCAAGGGTGACATGTCCTTAAATTCCAACCGTCCGGCCACATGCCCACTATCGCGGTCGAACCGTAAGCTGCCGTCCAGGTTTGTCCGCTTTCCTGAATCATCAAGGCTCAGCGAGACGGTCGTATCGATGCCTTCTTCCCGAAACGCCGCAACGATATCGATACGCGGCAGATCGAAGACGAAATCTTGTTTTTTATCGGTCAAACGGAACTTGCCGTCGAGCAGCGAAAACCGGCGAAGATACCGGAATGCCCCATCGCCATCCCTAATGGGCTTCATGAGAGCGTCCAGCGTACCCTTTTCCACGTTGGCGACCTTGGCTGAATTGGCTTCAGCGGCCACCGGTATCGCAAATGTAAGCCTGCCGTCGGCAGCGCGTTCGATATCAACAACAAGGCCCAGGATTTCCAAGCGGGAGATCGCCAACTCAAAATGAGCCAGCGCTGGAATCGAGATCCCGACCGATACTTCCGGCAATAGCGCCAGGACCTTGCCGTCCGGTCCCGATATGCGGATATTTTGGGCCCGCAAATCAATGATTCTGCGCCAACCGCCCCAAATCATGACGGTGTCTTCGACCGCTACGGCAAAAGACAACTCATCCACGGTGAAAGACCGCTCCAGCACCGGGTTCATGAAATTCAAGGAAATTGGCCCCTGCGATAGCCGCCAGGCCGCTAAACTCGCAAGAATCGCAAGCCCCACGGACAGGCTGACCAGCACCTGCGCCAGCCGCACCAAAAAATGTCGCAACGGGTCCCCCGCTCCGCTTGGACTAATCATTATATATAGTGTTATTAGCCATTATTCCTAGGATTTTGCTAACGTCTGGATTGCCGTGTTGATTGACTTCGATATTGAGAGTCTGCCGCCACCCTACGACACCGAGCGGGCGTCAATCGGGCGCGACCGATGGCGCGCTTTATCGAATGACATAAATGGCGTCAGCGCGATCGCCGACGATCCAGCAGGCGCCGCCATCCTCGATGCCATATTTGGCAACAGTCCCCATCTCAGTAACCTTTTGCTGCGCGAAGCAGAATCCGCAGTGCAATTATTCGAAAATGGTCCGGATCCGGCATTCAACGCTGTTACCGCGGCACTCGAGGAGGAGCTTGGAGCCGAACGTTCCGTCGAGCGCTTGATGTCCGGCCTCCGGCGCGGGAAATCCAAGGCCGCCCTGTTGATCGCAATCGCGGATATCACCGGAATTTGGCCACTCGAAACCATAACACAGTCGCTGAGCGATTTTGCCGATTTGGCGCTGAATCTGTCCTTGCGCCACCTCTTGCGTCGTCTGGGTGATGACGGCGTCATCGCCTTGCCCGCCGGTGACAAGCCCGAGGCGACCGCTGGGCTGGTCGTTCTCGCGCTTGGCAAGCTTGGCGCGCAGGAACTTAACTATTCCAGCGATATCGACATTATGGTGCTCTACGAGCCGGAAAAGCTGCAGCCGCGGGATCCGGATACTCTCTCGCAAGAACTGATCCGCGCCACACGGATGATGATGCGGATCATGGATGAGCGCACCGCGGATGGATACGTATTTCGCACCGATCTGCGCCTGCGGCCCGATCCCGGAGCCACGCCGCTCGCCATCCCGGTTCACGCGGCGGAAGTGTATTACGAAAGCGTCGGCCAGAATTGGGAGCGCGCCGCGATGATCCGCGCACGGGCGGCCGCAGGGGATATTGCCCTCGGCGATACGTTCCTGCGCCACCTGCGACCGTTCATTTGGCGAAAATTCCTGGATTTCGCAGCGATTCAGGACATTCACTCGATCAAACGCCAAATTACCGCCTATCGCGGCGGTGGCGAGATCGCCGTAAACGGCCACAACATCAAGCTCGGCCGGGGCGGTATCCGCGAGGTCGAATTCTTTGCCCAAACACAGCAATTGATCTGGGGCGGCCGTTATCCGGCGTTGCGAACGAAGCAGTTGTGCGAAACCCTCAAGCAGCTTGCCGATCATGGCCGGGTTGAGCCCGAAACCGCCGACGCCATGGCCCAAGCCTATCGCTACCTGCGGCGGCTCGAACATCGCCTGCAGATGGTCGATGATCAACAGACGCACGAGATCCCCAAGACCGACCAACAAGTCGACGCCATCGCCGCATTTATGGGATACCCCAATACGGCAGCGTTCCGCGATAAATTGCTGACTATCCTGGCCCTGGTTGAAAAGAACTATGCGGAACTGTTCGAGGACGCGGCGGATTTAGGGGGCGAAGGCACGTTGGTATTTACCGGCACGGAGAATCATCCGGAAACCGTCCATACTCTGGAAACGATGGGTTTCCGCGACGGTGGATCGATTTCCTCACTTATTCGCAATTGGCACCACGGCCGCTATCGCGCGACCCGAAGCGTCCGGTCACGCGAACTGCTCACCGAATTCATGCCGCGCCTGGTCAAGGCATTTGCGACCCGGGCCGAACCCGACAGCGCTTTTGCACGGTTTGACGCCTTCCTCGCCGGGCTGCCCGCGGGCGTGCAGCTGTTTTCGCTATTCTACACGCAACCGCAATTGCTCGATCTCGTAGCGGAAATCATGGGCGATGCGCCGCGATTGGCCGAGTGGCTCAGCCGCAATCCGCGTCTCCTCGACCATGTCCTGGCACACGAGTTTTACCAACCGCCGGGCGATGCCGAGGAAATGCGCAGGGAACTCTCGGACGCCCTCGCGGAAGCGGATGATTATCAAGATGCCCTGGAGATATCGCGGCGCTGGACCAACGACAAAAAATTCCAGATCGGCGTTCAAATCTTACGCGGCATGACCGACGGCCATGCCACCGGCCCGGTCCTTTCGGACATCGCCGAAACCGTCATGCGCGGACTCTGGCCCCACGTTCTGGGTGAATTTGCCGATTCCGGCCGACATGGCGACGTGCCAGGCGGCGGAATTACGGCGATCGCATTGGGCAAGCTGGGCGGCCGTGAACTGATGCCGGAATCGGACCTTGATCTGGTATTTGTGTACGACGCACCCGATACAATCGATCAGTCGAACGGCGAGCGGCCGCTTGCAACGAGCGTATATTATTTACGCCTGAGCCAGCGCATCGCCGGCGCAATCGAGGCATTGACCGGCGAAGGCCGGCTTTACGAGGTAGATACCCGGTTAAGGCCGTCCGGCAGCAAAGGTCCCGCCGCGGCGCGGCTGGACGGCTATATCCAGTATTTCGAAGGCTCGGCCTGGACATGGGAACACATGGCTCTGACGCGCGCACGGGTCGTTGCCGGACCACCGGACCTGAAAGATCGCCTGAAAAAAGTGATCCATGCCATCCTGACGAAACCGCGCGATGAGGACGGGCTGGTGACCGATGTCGCCGATATGCGTGCGCGCATGTCAAAGGAGCACCGCGGCCAGTCGCGTTGGGACATCAAACACCGTCGCGGTGGTTTGGTGGACGCCGAGTTTATCGCGCAATACCTGCAATTGCGCCATGCGGCGCGCCATCCCGAGGTGCTGACCCACAACGCCAGCGAGGCCTACGAACGGCTCGAGGCTGCAGGCCTGCTGGAGCCGGCTACCGCCGCGACCTTGCGGGACGCCCTGCAACTTTGGCACAAAATACAAACCGTGCTGCGCGTGACGACCAGCGATGGGCTGGACCAGGACACGCTGGCGTCCGGCCCGCGCACCGCATTGCTGCGCGCAACGGACGCACCGGATTTCGATAAGCTGGTTGCGCGGATGGACGATTTGGCCAAGCAAGTGCATGAATTTTTTGTTGAAATGATCGACCGGCCGGCGGAGGAAGCGCGACCGCGCACGTCGGCAGCAAAGGAAGTCAGCGACGCAAAAACACCGTCCCCGTCCCCCGCGTCACCCGGGCGGCGGCGAACATCATTGCCAAAGAGGAGGCCCCGCTAGACCAATGACCATCGACGCAGGAGACAAGGCGCCGGGTTTCGTGCTGCCGACCGATGGCGGCGGCGAGGTATCGTTGTCCGGAATGGAGGGCAAAACCCTGATTTTGTATTTTTATCCGAAGGACAATACGCCGGGCTGCACGACGGAGGCTTGCGCCTTTCGCGATGCGCAGCCGAATTTTTCCAAAATCGGCGCCGAGGTCATCGGCGTATCGAAAGACAGCGTCCGCAAACACGACAATTTCAAGAAGAAACACGGCCTGACATTTAGGCTCGCGTCCGACGCGGACAACGACGTCTGCGAACGCTACGGCGTCTGGCAGGAAAAATCCATGTACGGCCGCAAATTCATGGGAATCGAACGGTCGACCTTTCTGATCGACGGCAATGGAATTGTCCGCAAGGCCTGGCGCAAGGTAAAGGTCGCCGGACACGCGGACGCGGTCCTTGCGGAAGCGCAAAGCGTATCATGACGCGGCGCAAAAAACGCGGTGGTGACAGCGGGCCGGATGCCTTGCGCCGCCAATTGCAGACGCTGATGGAACAACAGTCTACGGCAGAAGCGCTCAACGATCAGGTCATTACGCCGTTCATCGCCGCGCTTGAATCCGTTTGTGGGCCGCGCGGATACCTGCTGAATATATTTGGCGACAGAAGCAATCTGGTGATTTCAACGGAAGATCATGCGGAGGCAATTTACGATCTTGTCGAAAAATATATCGACGACACGGATCTGGAAACATAGGCGCAGCAATACCATTTTTGCATTGGCGCTGTTGCTGGCGATGGCGCCGGTCGCGCGGTCCTTTGCCGCCGACCAAATTCCGGTAGACTTGGAATTGGTCCTGGCCGTCGATATTTCAGGCAGCATCGATCCCGAAGAAGCACAGCTACAGCGCGACGGTTACGTCGCCGCCCTAACCGATCCCACTTTTTTGAAAGCGATCCAGGGTGGGTTTCTCGGCCGAATCGCGGCGACTTATATCGAATGGGCCGGCGCAGAGATATCGGTTACCGTTGCCAAATGGGCCGTAATCGAAGATGAGCGCTCCGCCCGAAACTTCGCGTCCACGATCGCCCGCGCGCCGGTTCACACCGCACTTTGGACCTCGATCCGCAACGCCATCGAATTTTCATTACCACAGTTCGACAGCAATGGCTTTCAAGGGACACGGCGGGTCATCGACATTTCCGGCGACGGTCCGAACAACAAGGGCGGACTGGTGACGGTCGCCCGAGACCGGGCCATTGCGATGGGCGTGACCATCAATGGCCTGCCGATCGTGAACGACCGGCCAAGTCCCTTTGGTTGGCCGGCGATGAAAGACGTCGATCTGTACTACGGCAATTGTGTCATCGGCGGCCCGGGCGCCTTTTACATCGTCGCAAATTCCTTCGCCGATTTCGCCCGCGCAATTCGCAAGAAACTGATCCTTGAAATTGCCGGCCGAACACCGCCGCCCGCTTTCCGTATTTTTAGGGCCACGACGAACGGCGATGCCCGCAAGACTCCACCATGCAACATCGGCGAACTGCGCTTGGAATGGTTCACGGATGAGCCCTAAGGCCGAAGAATCGCATCCAACCGGGGCGACAGGCACGCTCACTCAAGCCGCCTGCGAAGTCCTTCGTTGCGCCGATCCGGCCGAGAAAGCAAAGCTTTCGGCATGCGCCGCCACCGCATGGCGCACGGGGGCGATTTCCGAGATCGGGATCGAAATCCCACCGTTCCGACCAGCCCGGCCGCCACAGCCGGAGCTGCGCCCGCCGCGCGATGTTCCACGCCGGCGCATCAACCGGAACCCAGCCGGGCGCATTGCCCTTTTGCACGCCCTCGCCCATATCGAATTGAATGCCATCGACCTCGCTTGGGACATCATCGCGCGGTTTGCCGCAACAGAAAACCTGCCGCGCGCGTTTTACAATGATTGGGTAGGCGTGGCGGCGGAAGAGGCCAAGCATTTCACCCTCCTGTCCGACCGGCTTACGGCGCTTGGCGGCGCCTACGGCGCCCTGCCCGCCCATGACGGATTGTGGGAGGCGGCAACCGCGACGGCGGACGACTTGGCCGGACGGCTGGCGGTGGTGCCCTTGGTGTTGGAGGCGCGCGGGCTCGATGTCACGCCCCCGATGATCGTCAAACTTCGTGCCGCCGGGGACGATGCCAGCGCCGACATCCTGGAAATCATTCACGACGACGAAATCGGCCACGTGGCGGTCGGCCAGCGCTGGTTCGCCCATTGTTGCGAACGCGCGGGCGAGACGCCGGCATTGGCGTTCCACGCACTGGTCCGCCGGTACTTCAATGGAAAACTGAAAGCCCCGTTCAACCGCGCCAGCCGAGACCGGGCCGGGCTCCCGCAAGAGTTCTACGAACCCCTGGCATCGTAAAATGCCGCGACGCACCGCCGACGTGTGTTATTCGATGGCGGCTTTTTCGGTTCCGCTGATGCGCATTGACAGGGCCGCCTCCAGGAACGCATCGATATCGCCGTCGAGAACCGCATCCGCATTGCCTTTTTCGACCGCGGTCCGCAAATCCTTGACCATCTTGTAAGGATGCAAAACGTAGGACCGAATCTGGTGTCCCCAGCCAATCTCGGTCTTCGCAGCATGATCGGCCTGCGCCTGCTCTTCGCGCATTTGCAACTCCCGCTCGTAGAGCCGCGCCTTCAACATTGTCATCGCCGTGGCGCGGTTGCGATGCTGTGATCGATCGTTCTGGCATTGCACCACGATGCCGGTCGGCTGATGGGTGATGCGCACCGCGCTGTCGGTTCGGTTGACGTGCTGACCGCCCGCGCCGGACGCCCGATAGGTGTCGATGCGCAGGTCCCCATCGTTGATTTCGATTTCGATGGTGTCGTCGATCACCGGGTATACGCCGACAGACGCGAAACTCGTATGCCGGCGGGAGGCCGCGTCGAACGGGGATATCCGGACCAGCCGGTGGACACCGCTCTCGGTCTTCAACCAACCATAGGCATTGTCGCCGGCAACCTTGATCGTCGCGGATTTCAGTCCGGCTTCCTCGCCCGGTGACTCCTCCAGATAATCGACCTTGAAGCCGCGTTGCTCGGCCCAGCGAATGTACATTCGTACCAGCATCTGGGCCCAATCCTGGGATTCCGTGCCGCCCGCGCCCGCGTGAACTTCGAGATAGCAATCGTTGGCGTCGGCTTCGCCGGCCAGCAGGCTCTCGAGCTGCATTTTGGCCGCGACATCGCGCAACCGGTTCAGCGCGGTCTCCACCTCGCCGATGATTTCGTCGTCCTCTTCAAGCTCGGCGAGTTCAATCAGTTCAACATTTTCGGAAAGACCGGTTTCAAGCGCCTCGAAACCGCCGATGCGGGTTTCCAGACGCGTGCGTTCGCGCATGACGTTCTGCGCCTTCTCCGGCGCATCCCATAGTGCCGGATCCTCGGCGAGAGCGTTCAGTTCTTCGAGACGCAGCTTGGCGGCATCGAGGTCAAAGATGCCTCCTCAGCAG
>CAYYBI010000033.1:0-2964 GCA_964469835.1 uncultured Rhodospirillaceae bacterium | reverse complement strand
TCTCCCGCTAGGGGAAAGGGCTTTTTCGTCGAGGCGGCACGATACAGGCCCTCTCCCGCGACGGGGTTGCGGCTGTTAGAGTGGCGCGAGCAACGAAGCGGGACGCGCCATGGCCAAGAAACGCTACCCCCTGCCCAAACGGTTCGCCGCCGCGCTGTCGAACCCCGCCTATGCGCGGCTGCGGGCGCTGAACGCCGAATACGGGCTCGGCAACAACTACCTCCTGACCGTGCTGCTGGAGAATCTCGACGAAATCGCCGATCCCCAGGCGCTGGGGCGGGCGTTCGGCGAATTCATCGCGGAATATGGCGCGCCGGAGGCCGGTATGAAGCGGGACGACGCGTAAGCGGCCCGTCCGACCACCCGGCTACCGCCCGGCCCGCGCCCGCCGGCCGCGGCGGTCGCCGCGCCGCATTGGCGCGACTTCGGCCCCCGGGAACTGCACGGCCTCGACGAAGATCTCCTGGAAGTCCGGGTCGGTCGCCAGCGAGACGTGCTCGATCCTGCGCGCGAGTTCAGCTGCCCGCAGCCGTTCGGTTTCCGACAGCAGCGCCATCTGCGCGCCGAGCGCGGCGGCGTTGCCGAAATAGGTGATGCGGTCGAGCGGCAACTCAGGCAGTAGGCGTATGCGCACCGCGCTCTCCGTGTTGATGTAGTTGCCGAAGCCGCCGCACAGCATCAGTTCGGCAATCTTCTCGCCGGGAAGTTTCATGAGCCGCTGCAACAGCATCACGCCGGAGCAGATTGCGCCCTTGGCCAGCTGGAGCTGCCGGATATCGTTCTGGGTTAGCGTGATATCCTCGTCGATGCCTGAATCGCGCGCCCAGGACAACGCGAAGGCGACGCCGGCATCATCCCGGACCAGGCGCTCGGCGAGCGCCGGCGGCAGATCGCTGCGGTCGTCGCCGCGCAGCAGGCCCGAGGGCTCGAGGATTCCCGCTTCCAGCATTTTCGCGATGGCGTCGATCAGTCCCGAGCCGCAGATACCGACCGGCGGCGCATCGCCGATGACGCCGAGGGCCACATCGTCGCCGATCTCCAGCTTCTCGATGGCGCCGACCGCGCCACGCATGCCGTGCCTGATCTGAGCGCCCTCCAGCGCCGGGCCGGCGGGGGCCGAGCAGGCCATGAGCCCATCGCGCGACCCCATGACCACCTCGCCGTTGGTGCCGATATCGACCAACGCCCGAATCTCTTCGGACTCGTCGAGCCGCGTCGCCAGAACGGCTGCCACCGTGTCCGCGCCGACGAACCCCGCGACGATCGGCAGCAGGCAGACCCTTGCATGGGGCGTCGATTTGAGCGGCACCGCCGCCGCCGGCAGGACGATCGCGTCGCGCACCGTGGGCGCATACGGCGCAAGGCCGATATATGTCGGGTCGATGCCAAGGAACATATGGTGCATGCAGGGGTTGCCGACGACCACCACCTTGTGGATATGCGCCGGATCGACGCCGGCCCCGCCGCAAGCCTCGCCGACGAAATTGTTGACCGCACCCAGTACCTTCGCCCGCAGCGTCTGCAGCTTTTTCGCGTCGAACTGGGCATAGGCGATACGCGACATCAGGTCGCCGCCATGCACGGCCTGCGGGTTGATGCCGCCGACCGATGCCAGTTCCTCGCCGCTGTCGAGATCGAGCAGCGAGCCGACGATGCTGGTCGTCCCGATATCGAAGGCCATGCCGTATTTGTGCGCTGTGGTGTTGCCCGGCTCGATCGCGATGACCTCGCCGTTGAAGGCGGTGACGGTCAGCGATCCGCTTTTCTCGCGCAAGAGACCGGGCAGACGACGCAGAATTTCGATCGGGATACCACCGGTCAATCCGTCGCCGAAAACGGCGCGGATTTCGTCCCAGTCCGAGGTCTGGTCGTTCTCGTCGTCGGGCGCCGCGGCCTGGACGTGGCGTTTTTCGATGCCGGAGTCGAGCCTCACGCCGGAAGCGAGTTCCCCGGCCGCCAGGATCTTGTGGCCGGTTTCCGTCCTGGGCGGCGCCAGCAGGATGGCGCTGTCGGCGATGACCCGGGTCTGGCAGGACAGCCGGAAGCGTTCGTGAACCTCGTCATGCCCGAGCTGGACCTGGTCGGTGATCCCCGGCGGCGGCACGTCGCCCTCGAGGATCTTGATCCGGCAACTGCGGCAGCGCCCGCGCCCACCGCAAGTCGCCGCGATATCGAAGCCGGCACGCTGCGCGACATCGAGATACGTCTCGCCGGATGAGGCCTTCGCCGTGGCGCCGTCCGGCGCTGTTTCCAGATCGACGATCCTGACAGAATGAGAATCCGTCATCGCTCAAGTTTCCTCTCACCCGCCCGGGTGCCGGCAGGCTCGATGGTCGGCCCGGACATCGGGTCTGCTCCTAATGCTTTTGCACCGTCCCGTCGAGAGATAGTTGCCCGGTGCCCCAAGATTTCGAGTGTTTCACACTGCCTGCCGAAGGCCACGGCGCCGGCGCGATTGCAGGATTGCCGGCCTTCGCATATATCCCTCTATCGGCATGCGGCGATCCTTGGGCCCTGCCGCAATAGGGATTGGAAGGAAACCGGCGATGGCGGATTACACCATACTGTACTGGCAGGACATTCCGGCGATGGTCGAGGCCAGGGAAGGCAGGGCGAAGAAGAAGATCCAGTTGAGCGACCGGTTCCAGGTGCTTATCGATGCCGTTGCCATGCGCAAGAAACTCGTCGGCACAGATGCCTATATCGAGCAGTGGAGACGCGGCGGCAAACAGTCCCGGGAGGGAACCGTCGAAGAGGTGGCCGAAGCGGTGGCCGCCGAAATCGAGGGGCAGTACGATACGATCAAGACTGCGGCAATGGCGGGCGAGTGAGACAGCGTGGATGGGCGTGGCGAAATTCATGACGCGGTCGCCAGGAAGAATAACGCGGCGCTTCCCCTCGGAGCGTCCTGCTCCTAACATCGCGGTGGCCGAAAAGGGAGTGCCGGAATGAGTGCCATCGGAG
>CAYYBI010000032.1:0-9687 GCA_964469835.1 uncultured Rhodospirillaceae bacterium | reverse complement strand
CCTCGCGCGCCTCAAACCGGAACGGAGCCGGTGTTAACGCGCGACCCGTGCTCGGCGGGCTGCATCACGTGTACGATTTTGCCGCATGACAAGCCGGATTATGTTTTTGCGCCCTACAGCGATCGAAGCGACCGGCCGTTTGCTGGCAATCCGCCTACACGTCGGTCACCTTTACGCACCGCGCCGCTCGATTGGTCCCGACGGTGATCGGCGGCGGCACCGCGCCGACGCATCGGTCTTCGGCATAGGCGCAGCGCGGCGCAAAGCTGCAGCCGGGCGGCAGCACTTCGAGGTTCGGTGGCGAGCCGGGAATGGCGTTCAGGCGTTTGCCGCGCATGTTGCCGTGCACGGTTGAATTCAACAGGCCTTCCGCGTAGGGATGCAACGGCTTGCGGATCACGTCGACGACCGGTCCGGTTTCGACGAACCGTCCGGCGTACATGACCGCGAGGCGATCCGCGATCTCCCCGGCGACGCCGACATCGTGGGTCACGAAGATGACGCCCATGCCCAATTCGCGTTGCAGTGACCGCAAGAGCAGCAGGATCTGAATCTGCACCGTTGCGTCGAGCGCGGTCGTAGGTTCGTCGGCCAGCAGGACACGCGGCCGGCACGACAGCGCGAGCGCGATCATCGCCCGTTGCCGCAGCCCGCCGGACAGCTCGTGCGGATAACTGCTGAGCCGCCGCTTGGCCGAGGGAACCTGCACCATCTCCAGCAGTTCCAACGCGCGCGCCATCGCCGTCCTTTTATCGACGCCCTCATGGCGGACGATGGTCTCGGCGATCTGCTGGCCGATGGTAAAGACCGGGTCGAGCGCGGTCATCGGTTCCTGAAAAATCATCGCGACCTTAGTGCCGCGCATCTCGGTGAGATCTTTCTTCGACATGGTCAGAACGTCCGCGCCGTCGATACGGATCGAGCCGTCGATCTCCGCCCGGTTTTCGGGCAGCAATCGTTGCAGGGCGCGCAGCGTAACGCTCTTGCCCGAACCGGATTCGCCGAGGATGCACAGCACCTCGCCCGGGTGCAGCGAGAAATCGACGCCATTGACCGCGTAGACCGTGGTTTCGGGGGTGACGAAGCGCACCTGGAGGTCGCGCACTTCGACAATCGGCGCAGCGGGCGCGGCATCGTGTGAGCTTCCGCTCAAAGAAGCTGCCGGCATCGCATCGCTCATGGCGTCTCTCCGGCCCGCGACCGCGCCCGGCTGTGGCCCGAACCGGCTTCCTCCATGTGGCAGGCCACCGCATGATCGACCGCGTTGGCCCCGCTCTTGGTGTACAGCGGCGGTTCCGTGGTTGCGCACACCTCCTCCGCGAAGGGACAGCGCGTGTGGAAACGGCACCCGGATGGGGGATTGATCGGGTTCGGCGGATCGCCGGTAATCGGCGCCTCGTCGATCCGCTGCTCGGGATCCATCGACGGCCGCGATTGCAGCAGCGCCTGGGTATAGGGGTGCCGGGGATTGCCGTAGATTTCCTCGACCGCGCCGAGCTCGACCACCTTGCCGAGATACATCACTAAGACCCGGTCGCTCATGTATTGCACTACGTTCAGGTCGTGCGAAATGAAGATATAGGTGAGATCGAATTCGGCCTTGAGATCGACCAGAAGGTTCAGGACCTGTGCCTCGACCGATTTGTCCAACGCCGACACCGCCTCGTCGAGAATGACGACACGCGGCTGCAGAGCGAGCGCCCGCGCCACGTTGATACGCTGGCGTTGCCCGCCCGATAGTTCGTGCGGATAGCGCCGGCCGAATTGATCCGGCTGCAGCCCCACGCTCTCGAGCAAACCGAGCGCCCGATCGCGCGCTTCCTGTCGCGGCACGCCATGCACGGTGGGACCGAACGCAATCGTGTCCTGGATCGGCAGCCGGGGATTCAGCGACGCATAGGAGTCCTGAAACACCATCTGCACCTGGCGGCGCAGCTCATTTACCGACAGCCCTTCCTTGCCGCCCACCGCCTGTCCGTCCAGCACGATTTCGCCCGCATCCGATTCGATGAGATGCATCAGCAGCCGCGCGGTCGTCGATTTGCCGCAGCCCGATTCGCCGACAATGCCGAGGGTTTCGCCGGAATGGAGCGAAAACGACACACCGTCGACCGCCTTCACCATGAGGCCCCCGTGCTGGAAGATGCCCATCTTGACGGGAAAAAACTTCTTCAGATCGCGCACGTCGATCAGCGTTTGCCCGGGGGCGGGATCGATGCCATTCGGTGCCGCAGCCGGCGAGTTTGTCATCGAATTGCGCCCCTCACAGTCTGACGTCCATGGCGCTGCGCAACCCGTCGCTCATCAGGTTGAAACACAGCGAGGTGACGAATATCATGACGCCCGGCAAGGCGCAGACGATCGGATTGACATAGATCGACTGGCGCAGCGTGCTCAGCATGAGCCCCCAATCCGCCGCGGGCGGGCTGACGCCGAGGCCGAGGAAGCTCAATCCCGACGCGATAATGATGCCGACGCTGACGAGGCTCGTGGCATAGATAAAGACGGGTCCGAGCACGTTGCTCAGGACGTGGACGCGGATGATCGTCCACGAGCTTGCACCGCTGGCGCGCGCCGCCTCTACGAAATCGAAACTGCGGACCTGCGTCGTCACGCTTTCGGCGATGCGTGTAAGCGGTGGAATGAAGACAAGGGTCAACGCCAACATGCCATTGCCAATGCCGGCGCCGAGCGCACCGGAAATGGCGATCGCCAGCATGATCGACGGAAACGCGTAGAACACGTCCATCAAGCGCATGATGAGCATGTTCGTGCGGCCGCCCACGAAACCGGCGATGACGCCCATCGTACCGCCGATAAGCAGGGCGACGACAACCGGCACGAGTCCCATCAAAAGCGATATGCGGCCGCCATAGATCAGCCGCGACAGCATGTCCCGGCCCAGCTCATCCGCGCCGAGCGGGTATCCGGCCGTGCCGATCGCGGTCAACCGCTTGAGCATGCTGGCCTTGTACGGGTCCGCCGGTGCCAGTACCGGCGCGAAGATTGCCATCAGCACGATCAGCAGGATGATCACGGCGCAGGTAACGGTGACCGGATCGCGACGCAACCGCAGGAATACGTTCTGCCAATAGCTTCGCACCTCGAGCGCGCCGGTCGGAATTTCACCGCCTGCTGCTGATTTCGCGGCGCGGTCCGCGGCTTCATTGATCCTGTCCATTGCCGCGCCCCTCAATCCCGTTTGATTCTCGGGTCGACGGATGTCTGCATCACGTCGACGACGAGGTTGACTGCGACAAAGAACATAGCGAGCACCAGGATCGTTCCCTGCAGGACCGGCAAATCCCGGCGGAAGATCGCTTCGTTGAGCAGAAATCCGGTGCCGGGCCAGGCGAAGATCGTCTCGATCAGGATCGAGCCGCCCATCAGGTGGCCGATCTGCAGACCGGTCACCGCCATAACGGTCGGCGCCGCGTTCTTCACCACATGGCGCAACACCTGGCGTTCCATGAGGCCCTTCGAGCGCAGGGTTTGCACGAATTCCTGATTGAGGATCTCGGCCACGGAGGCGCGCATGCTGCGGGCGATGATCCCCATCGAAATGACCGAGACGCCGATCATCGGCAGGATCATGTGCCGCATATGCGCCCAGTCGACCGTCCACGCCGCCGATTCCCCGGGCCCCATGCCGAGCGACGGCAGCCAGTTCAACTCCACGGAAAATATTATGACCAGAACGATGGCGAGCCAGTAATTCGGTACGCTGACCCCGGTAATGGCCAGCGCCGAGACCGCCTTGTCGGCCAGCCGTCCATGCTGGTAACCGGCTATGGTGCCGAGCACGACGGCGATCGTGAAGCCGAAGATCGAGGCGAAACAAGCAAGTATCAACGTGTTGACGACGGCCCTTTTTAAATCGTCGGTCACCGGCTGCCCGGTGCCGATCGACGTTCCGAGGTCGCCCGTGACCGCCCGCCCGAGCCAAATTGCGTATTGCACGGGCAATGGTTTGTCGAAGCCGTACAGTTCCTTGATTTCCTGCACGTCCGCCGCCGTCGCGTCGTCCGGCAGGACGGCGTCGAGCGGATCGCCCGGTCCGAGATAGACTAGGGAAAATACGATGACCGTAACCCCTAGCGCGATCGGGAATGTGTAGAGAATTCTTCGTATGATGTATTGAAACATGAACGGTCAAACCGAACGTCGGGAATCACTCAACAATGAGCGATTCCCACGTCCGCTGGTTATCCTTTACGGGTTCGGTCTAGTTCACTTTGTGGACCGGCGTCAGATCCAAATACCAGGACTGCGCCGGCACCATGCCGCGAACTTTCGGGCCGAGTGCCCGTGGATTGAGGTCCTTGACGATCCAGATCCAAACTGCATCGTTCACCAGCTTCGTATGCAGTTCCGCGGACAGCTTGTCCTGTTCTGCGATGTCGAAAGTGGTGACGATCTTGTCGATCATCTTATCGACCCAAGGATCCTTGTAGTGTCCCCAATTCCGGCCTTTCGGCGCGATGCTGGAGGAATGGAAGAACCGCACGAAGGCGTTGAAGGGCTGCGCCGTGCTGTAGCTGTTGTTGATGGCGTGGAAGCCCTTCTGATTGGCCGCGGTCGCTCCCGCACGGGAAATCGTCCGCATGGCGGCCCATTCGACGACCTCGAGCTGCAGGTCGATGCCCACTTCCTTCATGTTCTGCTGGATGAACTCGTTCATCGGCAGCGGCTGCATCTGACCGGATCCGCCGGTCGAAATGACCAGTCTGGTCTTGACCGGGTTGTTCGGACCATAACCCGCTTCCTTGAGCAGGCGCCGGGCCTCTTTCGGGTCATAGCGAATATTGAATTTCGGCGAGCCGCGCCAGGGATGGCCTTTCTCCAATTGACCGGTCGACGGTTCCGCCAACCCCCCAAGCAGTTTCACCAGCCCGGCACGGTCGACCGCGAGATTGGCGGCCTTGCGGACACGCTTGTCCAGCCAGGGCGAACCCGGCAAATAGCTGAGCGTATAGGGCCAGATATGCGGATACGTATTGGTGACGACCTGCATGCCGGATTTGCGCAATCTCGGGACCGCGTCGGGTGACGGCGCCTCGATCCAATCCACCTGCCCCGACAATAACGCCGCGGTGCGTGCAGTGGCTTCCGGAATCGGCCGCAAGACAAGCTTCGACTTGGCGCGCCGCTTCTTGTCCCAGTATCCCTTGAACGGCGACATCTCCGCACGTTCACGCGGCACCAGTTTGGTGAGGCGGAACGGGCCGGTGCCGGACGGCTTGAAGGCGAATTTTTTCCAGTCCTTGCCGACATTCTCCCACTGCGTCGGGCTCGATATCAGGAACCAGGTGAGCTGATAGATCACCATGGCGTCCGGCGTCGGTGTGGTGACCTCCACCGTGTAATCGTCGATCTTGCGGTAGCCCTTCACGCTGGGAATTCGGGCGCGGATCTGCGCGGCGCCCTTCGGATCGAACTGCGGCGATTTCTTGTCGAGGATCTTACCGAAGTTGAAGATCACCGAATCCGCATTAAAATCGGACCCATCGTGAAATTTCACGCCCTTACGGAGTTTGAAGGTCCATTTGGTCTTGTCGGAGGGATTGACCTTCCATTCCGTCGCCAGCGCGGGAACGATCGTGGCCGACACGTCGGATCGAGAGAGATCCCAGTTCACCAAGCCGTCATACATGGTGAACCCGGTAAAGCGGAGTCCTTCGCCACCCTGACTCGGCGCCCCGGTGGTAACCGGAATATCTGCGGCCGTCATGCCGATCCGGATGACGGATTCGGCGTTTGCACTTGCGATAAAGCCCATTGCCGCCAAGCCGGCGACGGCAAGAGAAATCGCGATAGGCCCTGCTCTTTTAAACATGGTGCTCTCCCATCATTGTTGACTTTCTGGAATTGGTTGGTGCCGAGTGATCTTTACAGGCCGGGAGTTGGCGATGACGCTTGGTCGCCGGGATAATTTTGGCGACCAAAGGGACGCGTGTGCGCGTATCCGCATCGACATCGAACGCGCCGGGCTGCAGGTTGAGGGTCTCGACATCGCACGGCAGGCGCTCGGCAATCCCCGCCTGTGGAAGGAATCGAGCGTCGGCCGACCCGGCCCTCTCAACGAATTTTAGAGTATGCGAAGCACGAACTATTTGAGCGCCCTCCCGTTCCGCAACAAGCGGTCCTGACGAATACGCGGCACAAAAGACGAGGTTCTAACGTAAAAGACGCGACACAAATGACGAGGTTCTAACGTAAGAAGACATCAAATTTGTCTCAGACTCAAATTCGAGTCCATTTGCTCTCGCCCCAGTCGCCCCGTGTTCACCGGCTTCGTAGGGAGACTTTCATACGGATCGCCGCCGTCGCGCATGGTTTGAGCGGCCGGTGACCTACCCAACAATTTGTGCAATGGTTACGGTCGCGGCGCCTCTCGTATACCTGAACAATTCATTGCGAGGCACTATGGCCGATCCCAATACGCTAACGGCGATTGCAGCGGCGGCGGCAATTCGGAATGGGCAACTTACCAGCGAGCGGCTGGTCGAATCCTGCCTCGCGCGAATCGACTCGCGCGAGGAAACGGTTGGAGCCTGGGCTTATGTCAATCCGGATTTGGCACTCACCGAGGCACGCGCCCGCGACAAGGAAGAACTGAGAGGCTTGCTGCATGGCATCCCCGTCGGCGTGAAGGATGTGATCGATACCGCCGACATGCCCACCGAGTACGGCTCGCCAATTTACAAGGGCCATCAACCGGCCTGGGATGCCGCCTGCGTCGCCCAGGTCCGGGAGGCGGGCGGCGTAATCTTGGGCAAGACGGTATCCACCGAGTTCGCGACGCGCTACCCGGGCAAGACCCGCAACCCGCACAATCCCGATCACACGCCGGGCGGATCTTCGAGCGGTTCCGGCGCTGCCGTGGCCGACTGCATGGTGCCGCTCGCCTTCGGGACGCAGACCACCGGCTCGCATATCCGGCCGGCGTCCTACTGTGGCATTGTCGGCTATAAACCGAGTTTCAACATGATCGACCGGACCGGCCTCAAGCAATTGTCGCAATCCTTCGACACGCTTGGCGTCCACGGCCGAACCGTGCGAGACACCGCCCTGGTCGTGGCCGCGCTGGCCGACTACCGCGTCCCTGACGACGCTTGGGAAATCGCGGGCACACCGAAGATCGCCTTCTGCCGCACACCCGTTTGGGACAAGGCCGATGCCTCGACCCAGGCCCTGGTCGAGGAGGCGGCTGGCCGCCTTGGCGATCAAGGCGCCGATGTCTTGGATTTGACCCTGCCCGCATCGTTTGACGATCTCGCCGATGTACACACGACGCTCAGCGAGTTCGAGTTTTGTCGCGCGCTTTCATACGAACGCACCCGTTTTCCAGATAAAATTAGCGACCATCTGATGGAGCGCCTGGAACACGGGTTGCGATGGACCCGGGAGGAATACGAATCCGGTTGGCAAAAAGTTGCGCGGTGCGCCAAACTCATGAAGCACGTATTTTCCGATTACGACGTCATCCTGGCGCCGAGCGTTCCCGGCGAAGCCCCGCGGTTCGAGGAAAGCACCGGCAGTCCCATCTTTAGTCAGTTCTGGACTCCGCTCGGCTTGCCCTGCGTCAACGTGCCGGTTTTGAAAGGACCGTCGGGTCTACCGATCGGCATCCAACTCCTGGCGCCGCTTGGCGAGGATGCCCGCGCTTTAGCGCACGCTGACTGGGTACACCGGCGACTTGGGGGCTAAATACGACAAGGAAAAGTATGCCGAAGAATGATGCATCCGATTGGAGCGTGAGATGACACATACGAATTTGCATTATGCGAGCATTGCAGAGGTGGGCGCTCTTATTCGGGACAAAGAGCTGTCACCGGTCGAGTATACGAAGGCGCTCATCGAAAGAGCGGACGCTATCAATCCGCTGCTCGATGCATATCTGCTCGCCACGCCCGAAGTCGCATTGCGTCAGGCGGAAACCGCGGAAGCGGAAATCGCCGATGGCAACTGGCGCGGCCCCCTGCACGGCATTCCGTTTGCCCTAAAGGATATTTACGACACCGCCGGAATCCGCACGACGGCGCATTCGAAGCAACTGCTAGAAAATATTCCCAAGCATGACGCCGCGACGGTTCGCAATCTCTTCGACGCGGGCGCCGTGCTGATGGGAAAATTGGCGACCCATGAATTCGCGCATGGCGGGCCGACATTTGATTTGGCATTTCCACCGGCGCGCAACCCATGGAATTTGGAATACATTCCCGGCGGATCCTCCAGCGGCTCCGGGGCCGCCGTCGCCGCCGGCTTGGTTCCCACCGCACTCGGATCGGATACCGGTGGGTCGATCCGCAATCCGGCGGGGTTGTGCGGACTTGTCGGTCTCAAGCCTACCTACGGACTTGTCAGCAAGCGCGGCGTGATTGCGAATTCCTTTACTTTCGATCACGCCGGCCCTTTGACGCGGACAGTGGAGGATTGCGCGATCGTCCTGCAAGCGATTGCCGGGTTCGACCCATCCGACCCGTGCAGTGTTGACGTACCGTTGCCCGACTACCGGTCCGCCCTCCGCACGGACCTGAAAGGGCTTCGAATTGGCCATGTCGGGCATTTTTATGACGAAGACACCCAAGCCAGCCCTGAGCAGAAACGCGCGATGGCAGATGCGCTTGAGGTGTTGCGAGGTCTGGGGGCGATCGTAGAGGACGTTAAGCTGCAGCCGCTCGAGGTGTACTACGACGTAAAAATCATCATCGCCGAAGCGGAGTTGCTAAGCGTTCATCATTTCGACTTCGTAAATCAGCCGTACAAATTCAGCAGCGATCTGCGTCGCAGAATTCTGCCTGCCTGTGTCTTTACCGCGCTGGACTATATGAGCGCCATGCGCCGGCGGCGGCAGCTGGTCGATGAAGCAAAGCCGATATTCGAAAAATATGATGCGCTCATTACACTTGGAAATGGGCCTGCGACAAAACTCGAAGATCACCGCACGGTGTCGTCATGGGAATCGCCGAAGATTACGACCGCCTTCAATGTTATCGGCGGTGGCGCTGTTTCGATCTGCAACGGCTTCACGGACGCCGGGCTGCCTTTGTCGATGCAGATTGCCAGCCGGCCGTTCGAAGACGCAACGGCGCTCGCGATAGCCCATGCATACGAGAAGGCAACGGATTGGCGTAGCCGGCGCCCGCCGCTGGAGGCCGGCATGTCGAAGCCAACGATTGTTCCCAAATACGAGGCGCCGGAGCTGGCCGATCTCGATGCGGAAACGCGTCAGATTGCGGAAATATCAGCGAAGCGGAATGGCTTGAAACTCGACGACACCCTGCTCACGGAACTCTGCGAAGGATTGCCCTACGCACTTGCCATGTCCCGTCGGCTCGAAACGACTTTCCGGCGGGATGAGGAACCGGCAAACGTATTTACGATGCCGCGCTGATATCATCGCGGGCGGTCAAAATTCGGTAAGCCACTGTCGAGGCGTGCCTAGGATGTCCCGCCGATATCCTCTATCGACGTCGATAAAGCGCAGCGACCAAAAATGGGGCCGTGCGATCTTGTTCCGAAGTTGAATCGCCCGCGATAAGGGCGCGACTCAATGCACGATGTGAGAGGACGAGGCGATGCCGCATATGACGATCTCGGAGGATCGGCTGTACTACGAAGAAGCGGGTTCGGGGCCGCCGTTGTTTCTGCTGCGCGGCAACGCAGGGTCCGCCGCCGTATGGC
>CAYYBI010000031.1:0-3910 GCA_964469835.1 uncultured Rhodospirillaceae bacterium | reverse complement strand
ATCCATGTCGGCGTTTGCCTGCGCGACCGTGTAACGGCCTTCGTCCATCGCCGACATATAGATCACCTCATTGGTGACCTTGCCGTCCTTTACCTTACGATAGGGCGTTTCGATAAAGCCGTACTGATTAATGCGGGCGAAGGTAGCCAAGCTATTGATAAGACCAATATTCGGCCCTTCCGGCGTTTCAATCGGACAGATCCGACCGTAGTGGGTCGGATGCACGTCGCGGACTTCAAATCCGGCGCGCTCGCGCGTCAGACCGCCCGGCCCAAGCGCCGAAAGGCGCCGCTTATGGGTGATTTCGGACAGGGGATTCGTCTGATCCATAAATTGCGAGAGCTGTGAGGAACCAAAAAATTCCCGCACCGCCGCCGCCGCCGGCTTGGCATTTATCAGATCGTGCGGCATTACGCTGTCGATCTCAACCGTGCTCATCCGTTCGCGAATCGCGCGCTCCATGCGCAGCAGACCGACCCGGTACTGGTTCTCCAGCAACTCGCCCACCGAGCGCACCCGGCGATTGCCGAGATGATCGATGTCGTCAATGTCGCCGCGGCCGTCCTTCAAGCCAACCAGGACACGCACGATCTCCAGGATATCGTGACGGCGCAAAACGCGCATTTGATCATGCGTTTCGAATCCCAGGCGCGAATTCATCTTCACGCGGCCAACGGCCGAAAGGTCATACCGCTCGGAGTCGAAAAACAAGCTTTTCAGCATCGCTTCCGCTGTCTCAAGCGTCGGCGGTTCGCCCGGCCGCATGACGCGATAGATGTCGATCAACGCATCTTCACGGGTGACGTTCTTGTCGATGGCCAATGTGTTGCGGATGTAGGGACCGACATTCACATGATCGATGTCGAGCGTCGAGAGCACCTTGATGCCCACTTCCATCAGCGGCGCCAGTGATTCTTCGGTGATCTCATCGCCCGCTTCGGCATAGATTTCACCGGTTTTCTCGTTGATGATGTCACCGGAAATGTAGCGACCGTACAATTCGGTCTCCGGGATCAGAACCTCTTTCAGTCCATCCTCGACCAGCTTGCGCGCAAGCCGAGGCGTGACCTTTTCACCAGCTTTGACAACGACTTTGCCGGTCTTGGCATCTACCATATCTTCTTCGAGCTTAATGCCACGCATGCGCTCGACGTCGAATGGCATCTTCCAGCCATCCTTGGCGCGGTTGAAAACGAGTTTGTCATAGAAAAAATCGAGCACATCTTCCTTGGACATGCCGACCGCTTCGCCGATATCCAAGTCGCGCCCTTCATTGCGGCGCTCCTCACGCAGCTTTTCCGTCGCATCATTGTCCAGCGCGAGCAAAAGCGTCGTCGCCGGCAGTTTACGCCGCCGGTCTATGCGCACATACACCATATCCTTGGCGTCGAACTCGAAGTCGAGCCACGATCCGCGATAGGGAATCACCCTGGCGGCAAACAGGTATTTGCCGGACGAGTGCGTCTTACCCTTGTCATGGTCGAAGAATACGCCGGGAGAGCGATGCATCTGGCTGACGATCACCCGTTCCGTGCCGTTAACGACAAACGTGCCGTTCGGCGTCATCAACGGCATGTCACCCATATAGACATCTTGTTCCTTGATGTCCCGGATCGACCGCGCGCCAGTCTCTTCATCGATATCCCAAACCACAAGCCGCAAGGTCACTTTCAGCGGCGCGGCATAGGTCATGTCGCGTTGCTGGCATTCCTCGACGTCGTATTTCGGCTCTTCCAGCTCATACTTCACGAATTCGAGCTGCGACCGCCCGGCGAAATCATGAATCGGGAAAACCGTTCTAAAGGCCTCTTCCAATCCGGAAGGAAGGCTGACATCTCCACCATTCTGCTTCGGTAACAGAAAACGGTCATAAGACGTTTTCTGGACCTCGATCAGATTGGGCATGGGGGCGACTTCTGGAAGGCGCCCGAAACTCTTACGAATGCGCTTACGACCAGTAAAGGACTGCGGCATGGTGGATCCTCACTTGCGAACCGGCGGTGTGGTGCAAAGACGGCGAGGGGCGACGCCAATCGGCGCGCCCCTGCCGGCCATATTTACTGCGTTCTGCCTGCTCACTTAAGCTCGACAGTTGCGCCAACGTCTTCCAATTTCTTCTTCAATTCTTCGGCTTCAGCTTTCGACACGCCTTCCTTGACGGGCTTCGGAGCACCCTCGACAAGATCCTTGGCGTCCTTCAGGCCGAGCCCGGTCATCGCCCGGACTTCCTTAATGACGTTGATCTTCTTGTCGCCGATGCTGGCCAAAATAACATCAAAGGCGTCTTGCTCCTCAGCGGCAGCTGCACCGTCGCCGGCAGCAGGCATCATGCCTGCAACAGCCATCGGCGCCGCCGCCGAAACGCCCCACTTCTCTTCGAGCATCTTCGAGAGCTCGGCCGCCTCAATGACGGTCAGAGCCGAAAGATCCTCTGCCAACTGTTCTAGATTTGCCATTTCTCTTTAATCTCCTAGGCTTGAACGTATCTATTCTGGATCGCGGTTCTGCATCAACTTTCGGTACTGCCATAAGCACCGAAAACCCGGGCGAGTTGCCCGGCCGGCGCCTGTAGCACACCAGCAACCTTGGTCGCCGGAGCCTGGATTAGGCCGATGAGCTTGCCTCGAAGTTCGTCGAGCGACGGAAGCTTCGCCAACGCGTTAACCGCGACGGCATCCAATGCTTCCTTTTCGAGCGCGCCGCAAACGATTTGCAGCTTCTCGTTTTTATTCGCGAACTCTACCGCCACTTTGGCGGCCGCCACCGGATCCTGCGACACGGCAATTGCCGTGGGCCCGGTGAAACGATCAGCAAGCTCTTCGAACTTCGTCCCCTTCAGCGCGATTTTTGCGAGACGGTTTTTCGTCACCTTAAAGGCGGCGCCCGCTTCACGCATCTGCTTCCGGAGCTCCGAAACTTCCTCAACGGTGAGACCCGATTGCTGGGTAATCACCACGAGGTTGTTCGACGCGAAGGTCTCTTGCAGTTCAGCGACCAACTCTGCTTTTCGTGCTCGGTCCACTGATCACTCCGATGCTGTAGCCGCGTCTGGATCGCCCGATAGCGACCTTCGGCGGCCGGTTGCACCTGAACGCCTCCTCCGGCAACCGCCTTCGGAAACGTCCGATGGATCCTGCCCCAGAGGTTCAAGCCATTCCGGGATCGCCCCGGAAATTTTCCTGCACCCCTGTCTATTACCGGCCGGTCGCCCGTTTAAGCCTGGTTCGTGCCATTTGGCGCGAACCGGACACCCGCAGTCTCGGACAGGTAACGGATTTCCGCCATGGAAACCCGCCTCTCCCCGCGCCGGCATCACCGACGTGGGAAAACTCATCCAGCGCTACCCGCGCCGGAAATATCTAATTTCACACCAGGCCCCATCGTTGAGCTGATGGATACTTTTTTGATGTAAGTGCCCTTCGCTCCGCTGGGTTTGGCCCGGCTAATCGCATCGACGAAGGCGCGGATATTCTCCGACAGCGCCTCCTCCGAGAAACTCACTTTGCCCACGCCCGCATGAATGAGCCCTTCTTTCTGGGCCCGGAACTGCACTTCGCCGCCCTTCGCCGCCTTTACGGCTTCGGCAACGTTCGGCGTGACCGAACCGAGCTTCGGGTTCGGCATCAGTCCGCGGGGCCCAAGAATTTTACCCAGCTTGCCGACCACGGCCATCATATCGGGGGTGGCAACAACCCGGTCGAAGTCGAATTGACCCCCTTCGATCTGTTCGGCGAGGTCTTCCGCGCCCACAAGGTCGGCCCCGGCCGCCTTCGCTTCGTCGGCCTTGTCACCTTTCGCGAAAACGGCGACACGCATCGCCTTACCGGTTCCGTTAGGCAACTGCACAACGCCGCGAACCTGTTGATCCGCATGGCGCGTGTCGATCCCCAAATTCATGGAGATCTCGACC
>CAYYBI010000030.1:0-5142 GCA_964469835.1 uncultured Rhodospirillaceae bacterium | reverse complement strand
AACCCCTCCGAACACATCGAAAATCTTGCAACCGTTTGGAGGACACGCATGTCCAATGACATCATCGTTGCGCGCAGTCAGGCCTATACCGACAGCGTGCAGCTCCTTCTGCAACAGCGTGGCTCGCGTTTCCGGGCCGCGGTAATGGAGGGGCACTACCGTGGCAAGGCGGCCAAGGCGGTCGAACAGATCGGCGCCGTGGCCGCGCAAAAGAAGACGACCCGGCACGGCGATACGCCGCTGATCGAAACGCCGCACGCCGCGCGCTGGGTGTTTCCCGCGCATTACGAATGGGCCGACCTGATCGACGACCAGGACAAGCTGGAAACCATTGTCGAGCTGACCAGCCCGTATTCCCTCAACGGGGCGGCGGCGATGAGCCGGGCGATCGATGACGAGATCATCCCTGCCTTCTTCGGCGACGCGCGCACCGGGGAAAACGGGGCAACGGCCACCGCTTTCGACGGCGCCGGCCAGACCGTGGCGGTGGACGAGGGCGCGACCTCGGCGACCGGGCTTAATGTCGCCAAGCTGCGGGCGGCCAAGAAAATCCTGATGGCGAACGAAGTGGATATCGACCACGACCCGCTCTACGTCGCCCTCACCGCCGAGCAGCACGACGATATGATGAACGAAATCCAGGCGGTCTCGCTCGATTTCAACACCAAGCCGGTGCTGGTCGACGGGCGGATCACCTCGTTCATGGGCTTCAACTTCATCCATTCGGAGCGGCTGGAGGCGGATTCCAATGCCTATCGCCGTTGTCCGGCGTGGGCGAAGTCCGGCCTGCATCTCGGCCTGTGGAACGATGTCGAAGGCAAGGTCACCGAGCGCGATGACAAATCCTACGCCACGCAGGTCTACGTCAAGGGCACCTTCGGCGCGACCCGCACGGAGGAAGGCAAGGTCGTCGAAATCAAATGCAGTGAAGCCTAGGAGGGCGACTCATGGCAGTAGTAAACACCAAATCCAGCCTGGTTCAGACGATCGAGGCCGTGCCGGCCGATCGCAATCCGTCCGGGCTGGCGTATGCCCGGGCGCGGACGATCGCCGGCACGGTGGCGGTCGCCGCGGCGGATGACGACGGGTCGAAATACTTTCTTTGCCCCGTCATGTCGCATTGGCGGATCCTGTCGATCCGCCTGTTCAACGACGCCATTACCCTGGGAACGGGATATGACGTCGGTCTCTACGAGACGGATCTGAGCGCCGTGAACGACGCGGTCTATGCGGCGGCACTCGATCTCAGCACGGCGTCGGCCGCGGGCACGGAGGTGGCGTTCCAGGCGCGCGACATCATCGGGCTCGGCAATCGGGTGTACGAGGATCTGGCGCTGTTCGCCGATTCCCGCCGGATGTACTACCTGGCGCTGACCGCCGATACGGTGGGCACGTCCGATGGCAATATCGCCTTTCTGGCGACCATCGCCGTCGACTAGGGCCCTTTGGGTTCGGAGCGGCGTAGCCGCCGCTCCGAACCTCTAAAATCCCTGAAAAATGAATACGATAACTAAGATGATGAGCCCGATGCCCGCACCGACGGAGCCGCCGACGACCGTGCTGCGCCGCTCCAGATTCGGATTTGCGCCATCCCGGGCGCCGATGACATAGCCGATGGCAGCGCCGAGGGCGCTGGGAAGAATGATGAAGAGAATGATCAGCCAGAATCCGAACATGGGTCACCCTTCTACAGCGCCCGCGTGCCGACCGGTATTGGCCATCGTGAGCCGCCGCGCATAGGTAGCACGGATCGCCGGTTCGGGCGATCTCCGGCTATCGGATTTTGACGTCGCCGTTCGGTTTTATCCACCACTCAATAGCCCATCACCCAGCAGGAGGACGACATGGCAACACGCCGCTACGGAATTTCCCGGGGCGAGGCCCAGGACGCGATCGCCGAGGCGGTTGGCGCCGCGACGGTTGACGACATCGAGCTGACCATCGACCTCGCGGCCGGAATGACGCGGGAGGATGTTCTGCTCCTGGTCGACCGGCTGTCGCGTTACATCCTTGAAAACGACTTCCCGCCGGTATCCGCCTAATGGTGTCGACCGTCGATATCTGCAACCGGGCGCTCCAGAAGCTGGGCGATGTCCGGATCATCTCGTTCGCGGACGATACCAAGGCGGCGCGCGAATGCGCCCGCGCCTATGACCTGGTTCGGGACGGCGTGTTTCGCGACCATCCATGGAACAGCGTGATCGCGCGGGCGGTGCTGCCGGCGTTAAGTGATGCACCGGCTTGGGGCTTCGTCCGCCAGTTCTCGCTGCCGGCGGATTGCCTCCGGGTGGTGGAGGTCGAGGGCGGTCTGCCCTGGCAGATCGAGGGGCGGCGCCTGTTGAGCGACGCGGCCGCGCCGCTCAATATCCGGTTCGTCCGGCAGGTGCTGGATCCGGCGCAATACGACACGCTGCTTGTCGAGGCGTTGGCGGCCCGGCTCGCCGCCGAACTGGCCGAATCGCTGACCCAGTCGAACAGCAAGAAGGAATTTGCCGAACGGCAATATGCCGAGGTGCTGGTCCGTGCTCGCCGCGCCGACGCGCAGGAAAGCACCGCGCGTCGCCTGTTTCGCAGTTCGTGGCTGGAGGCGCGGGAATAATGCCCAAGGCTTCTCCCGCTTTTACCGCGTTTAACGCCGGTGAATGGTCGCCGCTGCTGGAAGGGCGTCAGGATCTGTCGAAGTATTTCTCCGCGTTGCGGCGCATGCGGAATTTTTATCCCAAGGTGCAGGGACCGGCGATTCGGCGGCCCGGCACCCGCCATGTGGCCGAAGTCAAGGACAGCACGCGGACGGTGCGGCTCCTGCCGTTCGAGTTCTCGGTGCAGCAGGCCTATATCGTCGAAGCGGGGCATCTGTACCTACGGTTCTTCCGGGACAATGCCCGCATCGAGACGGCGCCGGATGTCGCCTACGAAATTGCCTCGCCATATCAGGAGAGCGACCTCGCGGCACTGAAATTCGTTCAGTCGGCGGACGTCCTCTACCTGTTTCACCCGGCGCATATGCCGCGCAAGCTTTCGCGCTTCGGCGACACCAACTGGACGTTGACGCCAATCGAGCCGGCGGATGGACCCTACCTGCCGGTGAACACAACCGCGACCACGCTCACGCCGAGCGCTACAAGCGGTTCGGTGACGGTGACCGCCAACGCGACCAATGGCATCAACGGCGGCGCGGGCTTCAAGGACATAGATATCGGCCGGCTGATCCGTCTCAAGAACAGCGGCGTTTGGGGATATGGCGAAATCACCGCCTTGATTTCGGCCACGCAAATCACCGTGCAGGTGAAGCGGAATTTCGGCGCGGCGTCGGTCACTGCCGATTGGCGGCTCGGCCTGTGGTCGGGCACCTCCGGATATCCCGGGGCTGGGACGTTCTATGAGGATCGGTTGGCGCTGGCGGGCGTTCCGGACTTTCCGCAAAGGCTCGATCTGTCGCGCACCGGCGACTACGAGAATTTCATGCCGACGGAGGCGGACGGCACGGTTGTGTCGGACAACGCGCTTGCCTTTACCCTGAACGCCAACAACGTCAACGCGATTCAGTGGTTGCTGGATCACGAGAAGGCGTTGATGGCGGGAACCGTGGGCGGCGAATGGCCGCTGAGCCCGTCCAATTCCGGCGAGGCCCTGGACGCGGCGAACCCGCCGCAGGCCCGACGGGCGACGGTATACGGCAGCGCCAACGCGATGCCGATCAAGGTCGGCGGCACGATACTGTTCGTGCAACGGGCTGGTCGAAAGGTATTCGAGCAGGCCTTCGCCTTCGAGAGTGACGGGTTCAGGGCCGGTGATCTGACCGAACTGGCGGAGCATGTCAGCAAGGGCGGTCTCACAGAACTGGCCTATCAGCGGGAACCGGATTCCCTCCTTTGGGCGGTTAGGGCGGACGGGGGACTGATCGGGTTAACCTACCGGCGAGAGCAGGACGTGGTCGGATGGCATCAGCACGTGCTGGGTGGCATATCCGACGCTGCGGGCGCGTCCGCCCGTGTCGAGAACGTCGCGGTCATTCCATCACCCAACGGCGGCCGGGACGAAGTGTGGCTCGTCGTTCAGCGGCGGATCAATGGTTTCGTTCGGCGATTCATCGAGTATATGGAAGCTCCGCTCGGAGACGATGCCGACCAGGCGGATTCTTTCTATGTGGATTCCGGCTTGATCTACGACGGTCCGGCGACCGCCATGCTGAGCGGCCTCGACCATCTTGAGGGGGAAACCGTCCAGATCCTCGCCGACGGCGGATCGCATCCGGACAGGACCGTCGCCGGCGGCTCTATCACGTTGGACCGTTCCGTTAGTAAGGCCGCGGTAGGTCTGGCCTATGACCATCTGTCCGTATTGCAGACACTGGAAATCGAGGCCGGCGCCGCCGACGGGACCGCACAGGGCAAGATCAAGCGTATCACCGGCTGTACCATTCGGCTGTATCGCTCCCTGGGGGTCTGGGTGGGACCCGACGAAGCGGCAATCGATCCGTTGCCCGAGTCGGTGTTTCGCGATCCATCGACCGAGATGGGGATGCCGACGCCCCTCTACAGTGGTGACAGTTTCATTCCTTGGCCGGGCGGATTCGACCGCTTCGGACGGATCACAATCGTGCCGCGAGGGCCGTTCCCCTGCACCGTCGTTGCGGTCTATCCGCAACTCGTTACGCAAGATTGATGACCGTCCGGATCGTGCCGCTCGAAGCCTGGCATTTCGATGCGATTGCGCTGCAGGATGCCCAGCAGGTCTTGCGGCCCATGCTGCGAACGGCGGAATACCGCAACGATCTGCTGCGGCACTCGATAGCATTCAGCGCAATCGACGACACCGTGATCGCCATTGCCGGCGTGGCGTTGGCGTGGCCGGGACGGGAAGTGGCGTGGTCGCTGCTGTCGAATTGCGGACCGCGGCATTTTATTTCGATCCATAGAGCGGTGCAGGCGTTTCTGGACCGCCGCCAAACGCGGCGCATCGAAATGAGTGTCGATGCGGATCACGACAATGCCGGGCGATGGGCTCGGTTGCTGGGCTTTAAGGAGGAGGGATTGATGCAGGCATATACACCGGATGGCCGGGACGCTGTCCTCTACGCTCGGGTGCGCGATGAGCGGAGCTGAAATATTTCTTTTGGCAGGCACCGCCTTTAGCGTGGCG
>CAYYBI010000029.1:0-14139 GCA_964469835.1 uncultured Rhodospirillaceae bacterium | reverse complement strand
TCGGCGGGCGCATCGACCGAGGCGCGCCGTGCTATGGCGAGGACAACGAGTACGTGTACGGTGAGCTGCTCGGCATGTCGACGAAGGAAATCGAGGCGCTGGCAGCCGACGGCGTGTTCTAGACCATTTCTTGTTTAAATTGACTCAAGTGAAATGGTCTATCTTTTGTTTTCACGCAAATACGTCGTCGCGAACCGTTTCGGTTCGCTCGGGATTTGCTCTAATACGGGTCGCCGACGAAGATGAAGGTAGTGCCCGTGACGATGGGGGCGCTGGCGCCGACGAACGACACGTTGGCACCGTTGACCTGGCGCGTGCCCGCGCGACCCGATGCTTGCAGCGCGCCTTCGATGATGTGCCATAGGCCATGAATGCGGCCCGTGCCGAGGCTGCCGCCGAAAGTGTTGAGCGGCAGGTCGCCATCCAACTCGATCCGGCCATCCTGGATAAAATCCAGTGCCTCTCCTTCCTTGCAGAATCCGTAGGATTCCAGGCCGTAGATAACGGAGGCGGAGAAGCCGTCATAGATCTGTGCCACGTCTACATCCCTGGGCGTAAACCCGGAACGCTCCCAGGTTAGTTTTGCGGAACTGCTGCCGCCCTCCATATAGCTGCTCAGGCTTCCGATCCGACCTGCCACCTCGAAATGGAGCCGTTGCCCATAGCCCGCGATGTAGGCCGGTTTCGGCTTGAGGTCCTTTGCCCGGTCAGCAGTAGTCAGCACGATCGCGACGGCCCCCTGCACTGGAATGTCGCAATCGAACAGGCAGAACGGATACGCGACCATTCGCGACGACAAATAATCCTCTTTGGTGAGTTCCGTGCCATAGAAATAGGCGTGCGGATTGTGCTGCGTGTGACGGCGCTGCGTGACCGCAAGCGTCGCCATCTTCTCGCGATCCTGATTGTGCGTCTCCAGCCAGCGGGTATAAGCGACGGCCATGCCTTGCCCCGGGCCGCCAAAGCCGTATGGCGCCGTGAACTGCGCAGCGCCATGTGCGTTTGCGCCGGGGAGATTCTGATAGGTGCCGCGCGGATTGTGCATCGCCCGCCACACCACCGCATACTTGCAGACACCTGCCAGCAGTGCATTTGTCGCCTGCTGTACCGCACCGCCGATATTTGTCGTGCCCACCTGAATATGCCAAGTCAGATTAGGCAGTTTCAGCATCGCCATCATGCAGTTGACGGACACGACGGAGATGCCGTCCACCTCGGCATGCCCCGTCGCCGGCAGTTCCGGATAGGTCGACAGCCCATCGATATCCGACATCTCGAGTCCCGAATCCGCAACCGCCTCTTTCACCGCTTCCAAGGCGTGTGCGGCCAACGGAATTTCGGCCGAACGCGTGACCTTGGAAAATCCCACGCCGCTGACGGCCACTTTGCATCGGTTATCCCACATACGGTGTTTCTCCTTTACGAGGCTGACGATGTGGGCGCCAGCCGGAACTGCGGCAGTGTGATGTCGTCGTTCAATGGCTCGAAGACGACTTCGACGCGCCGCCCCACCTTCGCCTCGGTATAGGGGGCGTCAAGCAGATTGCTGGCCATGAGCGCGCCCGGCGCGTCGTCCAACTCCACAATAATGCTGGCATAGGGAACGGCGCCTGCAAATCGCTTGTCGCCGTCGTGATACATGATGGTATAGGCGTAGATTGTACCCGTGCCGCCGACCGGCTCGAACTTCAGGTCGATGGACATGCAGTTCACGCAGGTGGGATAGGGTGGGTGCTGGAAGTGCCCGCAACTTTGGCAACGTTGCAGCTCCAGCGATTGCCGCTTGGCCGCGTCCCAAAAGGGCTTGGTCCATTCATCGGGGACCGGAATTGGCCTGGTCGCCTTGCTCCAATCGCTCATGCTCGTTGCCTTGTTCAGTCGGTTTGAACGCCAAACCTACACCGCCGCACGGAGCTAGGACAATGTCACGGGCTTCGACGTTTCGGGGCCGGGAATGGCTTTTCTTGGGGGCCGTGACGCCTTTGCCCGTTATGGGGCGGCTGGACGCTCCGGATTTTCTTCCGGGCTTAGCTTTACGTTTGGTTTACCACTGATTGCGTATGGTACCGGCACCTGGAATTTCACGGAAATTAACGAATCGATTCATTAATCTTCCTAGGTTAAACACGAAGGAAATGCCATGACTGTCACGAAGACTCAGCTTGCCGACGCGTATTCCGCGGCCCTGACCAAGGAACTCGGCCCCGATTGGGATTGCGAATTCAGCCGTAGGGACGCGACCAAGATGCTCGACCTCCTGTGGCCGGTCGTCTCCGAGCTCGCGCTCAAGGACACCAAAAAGACGAAGCCCGGTAGTGTGCCTCTCGGCCATCTCGGCCGCATCAAGATGCGTTACAAGGCGGCCACCAAGTCCCGCAAGGGTACCAACCCGTTCACCGGCGAGCCGGCTACCTTCAGAGCGAAGCCCGCGACGTTGCAGCCGCGCTTCACCGCCGGCAAGGCGCTCAAGGACGAGGCCGGCAAGTACTTCAAACGGAAAATGAAGTAAGACGCCTCAAACCCTGAGGATGCACTGCGGCCATGGTCGCTGATTTAACCCCGGCTTCGGCCGGGGTTATTTCGTTGTGCAATTGTCTTCCCGACCGGGCAAGCCGGTTTGCGTCGCGGATTTGGCGTCATTCCCCGACGCTGGTAGCGTGTATTGAGAACACAACAGGGAAGGAGCAACCGGATGAAATTCGGCTTGTTCGGCGGTGCGACGGCGAAGGGTGGTGGACACGACACGCCGACCGGCGGCGCGCGGCTTGGCTATTCCCAGTCCGACGACAGCCATGGCTACCGGCAACTGATTGACGGCGTCGTGGAAGCGGAACGCCTCGGATTCCACAGCATCTTTCTCGTCTAGCACCACTTCACGGGCAGCGCCCAGATTTCCGCTTCGCTCAACCTTCTCACCTACCTTGCCGCGCGCACGGCGACAATCCGGCTCGGCACCGCCGTCGTCGTGGTGCCGTGGCACAATCCGGTGTTGCTGGCCGAACAGGCGGCGACCGTGGACGTCCTGTCGAATGGGCGACTCGACTTCGGTGTCGGCAAAGGCTATCGCCCGAACGAGTTCGAGCGGTTCTGCATACCGCTGGAAGAAGCGACCGACCGTTTCGAGGAATCGATCATCCTGATCCGAAAGTCGCTGACGTCCGACGAGCGTTTTTCGTACCACAGCGCACACTGGAATTTCGAGGACATCATCGTCGAGCCGCCACCCGTGCAGCGTCCGCATCCGCCGCTGTGGCTCGCCGCCGGCCGGCCGGAGTCGCTGCGCAAGGCGGCCGACGACGGCTACTCACTGCTGCTGGACCAATTCGCCACCTTCGACCTGACGCTCGAGCGGCTCCGAATCTACCGCGAGGCGGTCGAAGCGGCGGGTCGTAATTTCGACCCGATGTCGGTCGCGGTGGCACGCGGCATCGCCATCGTCCGAAACGACGAAGAACGTGAGCGTGCGCTCGAGCGCCGCATGCAGGCGTTGGGCCGGATGAACGCGCTGGCGACATCGGCGGACCGCGGCTACGTCTCCAGCATGGCGTCCGATCCCAACCTCCGGGAGGCGGCGGAGAACGGCACCCTTATCGGCACGCCGGACGAGATCATCGCAATGATCCAGCGTCTGCGCGACGGCGGGGTCGCCTATATCCTGTTATCGGGCGCTTTCAGGACGTCGGGGCTGATGAAGGGTTTCGCCGAAGAAATCATGCCCGCCTTTGCCTGAACACGCTTGATGCCGCGTAGGTGTGACGGTCAGGGCTGGTAATCGGCCCGGGTGCCCGTCGCGGGTCGGTCGTCGCGGGCCTCGATCCCGTTGCCGTTGGCCTTGGGCTTAAGCTCGAATCCCAGTAGGCGGCCGTGCAACACCGCTTGCTCGGCGGCCGGGCGTATGGCGTCCCACGACACGGCGTCGTAGCGCATGCCGTTGACCCCGTCGGTTGCGTGGGAGACCAGCCACACCGCCGGCGCGCGCATCTGGTCCGGGTGCATCATGTGCAGCCGCCCCGATGCGGTCGCCACCCGCTTTTCCTCGGGCGTGGCAAAGCCCGGCGTGTCTACGGCGGCGCCGGGGTTGAGGATGTTGACGGTGACGCCGGTGCCGTCCAGATCCTTCATCCAGATTTCCGACGCCATCTCCAGCGCCGCCTTCGAGGCGCCATAGGGCGATGCGCCCGTCCGGTTCATGGTGGTGAGTCGCGTGGTCACGTTGACGATCCGGCCCCATCCCTTTTCGATCATGTGCGGCACCGCGTAGCGGGTCAGACGATCAGGGGCGACGAAATTGGTGTCGATGACGTCCTGGATTACGTCATCGGACAGGTTCCAGAATTTCGCCGGCGCGGCGTCTTCCAGGAATCGTCCGGGATAGGCGTAGGAGGGTAGGAGACCCGCATTATTGATGAGGATATCGAGGCTGCCGAAGCAATCGAGCGCGGCCTCGACGATCCGCCGACAGTCCTCGGGCCGGCGAATGTCGGCAGGCACGCCGTGCAGCACGCCGGTGTTCGACAGGGATACCGCCTCCTCGGCCACCTGCTCCAGGTTCTCGGCGATCAAGTCGGCGGCGACCACATGCGCACCGGCTTCGACCAACGCAAGCGTCATCGACCGGCCGAGCCCGCGCCCGCCGCCGGTGACCAAAGCGACCTTGCCGTCGAGCCTGATGTCTTCTTTCATTGACTGTTCCCTGTCCTGATCGTCCCTACCGAATGAAGCCGGTGTATCGGCACATTCGTGGTCGCCGCCGCACCGCTCAGGTGGTGAATAGCGCGGCGTCGGTCTCCAATCCGAGGAGGGCCTGACCGACAATTTCGTAATGACTCTGCCGTCCCTGCAATTGCTGCGTGACCGTGTGCATGTCGCGGAAGCGCCGCTCGAAGGGATTTGACTCGAACACCGCCGTCGATCCGACCATGTGATAAATAGTGGCCGCAATCTCCGACGCCTGCTGAATGGCCCAGGTCGACGACAATCGGATTTCGGTTTTCTGTTCCAATGATAGCGACCCATTTTCCGCCATCGCCTGCCAAAGCGTCTGCGCCGTCATATGCAGATAGGTCCGCGCCGCGCGCCAGGCGGCTTCCGAGCGGCCGATGTTCGCCTGGACCACATTGTTTTCGCGCATCGCGCGTTTCGTTCCGTAGGCCGTTTTCTCGCCGGCCACTTTCGTTGCGTCATCGAGCATGCGCCGCGCGATGCCGAGGGCGACGGCGGCGAAGCCGAAGGAGTAGACGTTGCTGGTGCTGAATTTGAAAAGAAGCCCGTCCTCCTTTCTGTCCGCCGCTGCGTCGCGGCCGAATGAAAAGCGCTCGGGTACGAACAGGTCCGTGACGGCATAGGAATCGCTGCCGGTGCCTTTCAATCCCATAACGTTCCACGCGTTCTCCAACTGAACGTCCTTGCGGGGCATCAGCATCATCCGGATTACCGGCGCGCCGTTCGGTCCGCGCCGTGGGTTGCCGTCCTCGCCGACCACGAAACTCTGACCGCCAATCCAACTGGCCTGGTGGCCGCCGCTCGCAAAATTCCACTTGCCGGTGACACGGTACCCGCCCTCGACCGTTCGCGCTTCCGATGGCGCGGGCGGTCCCCAGGCGACGATTCCGTCGGGCGGTCCGAACACTTTCTGGGCCGTTGCGCGATCGAGATAGGCGGCGCCCATGGCGCAGGCACAACATTGCCCCAGGCACCACGCGGTGCTGGCGTCGCTCTTGGCGACTTCCTCGATCACCGCCGCGAAGGCGGTCAGCGACAACTCGCCGCCGCCGAGATAGCGCGGCTGCAGCATGCGATAGAAGCCGCCCTCGATCAGCGCCGTGACCACCGACGGTGCGAGCTGGCGGGATTGTTCGGTTTCGTTTGCGGCACCTTCGACAACCGGCGCCAAGGCGCGGGCGCGCGCCAGGTAGTCCAGGTCGGATGTCGATGACGGTTCATTCATGCTTGAACTCGGACATGCGAAAAGAATTGGCGATATAGCCGGCATTCAATTTATGGAAGCGCCTCGGGGATGTCAGGCGAATTGTATGGGCGCCCTGGAATTTTCGATGACAGGCCGGTACGCAACTCTATAGTTGTTGGATCATAAACGAGAGGAGCGCATGGTGTCTGCGATCAAGCCCCGCGGGGTCGTGCATTTCAGCATCCCCGTCAGCGATTTGGAGGCGAGCAAGAAGTTTTACACCGAATTGCTCGGGCTCACTTTTTTGCGGCACTCGCCGGCCTTTGAAATGATGTTCCTGAGCGCCGGCAAGGACTATATCAACCTCTGCAAAAGCGAGACGCCCATCCAGCCCAATCCGGAAGGTGGACGGCGTGTGCATCATGCCTTTGCGGTTGAGGCGAGCGCCTATGATGACGTCAAGGAGTTCCTGCAAAAAAACGGCGTCGAGATCATAGACGAGGAAAATCGGACAACTGGGTCGTTCCCGGGCCGGCAGTTCTACGTTCACGATCCGGACCGTAACGTAATCGAGATTACCGAATGGGCCGGGAAAGACTTCTGATACCGGTCTCGGGCCAATCGGCGTAAGCCGGGAAGCGGCGTTTCATCGCCGCCGGTGACGCACGAGCCGTTCCGCTATCCCCGCTCGGTCGGGGCGCCCATGATTTGAATCAGCTCATCGACGCTGTCCTGCGTCTCGAGTGCCCGGACGATGGCGATCAGGCGTTCGATGTTTTCCGCCGCCAGACACGACTTCACCACATCCCGGAATTTCCGTTCGATTTCATCGGGCGTCAGCGGGTTTTCCGCGCTGCCGCGCCGGTTGAGCTTCTCGGCCGTAAGGGTGCGGCCGTCTTGCGTCGTCACGGTGACGCGTGCGGCATGCCGAAAGGCTGCCCCCATCGCCTCGATGTCCGGGTCCACGCGGGCGCCGACGCGCTTTATGAAGTCCAGCACTTTTGGGTCCTGCAGCCGGTCTTCGCGGTATTGTTCGACGAAGGCGTTGCCGTCGATCGCGATCAGCGCCAGCCCGAAATACAGGTTCATCTGCGCGGCGGTGAGGCCTTGGGCTTTGTATTCCCAGGCGCAGTGCACATAGGTTGCCTGGCTGACGGCGGCGTCGACACCGGCGATATCGTCCGCGCGCAAATCGTGCTCGCGCATGATTTGGAGCAAGGCGTCGAGCGCTGTGTGGATGGAGGTGACCGCCGCGTAGGGTTTGTACCCTACATTCTGTGTTTCCCATGTGCTCGCGAGCCCGGCGGTGAGTTTGTCGGGGGCGGGCGTGCCGGAGTGCGTCGCCAGGAAGCCGCCATACGCCGCTTCGAGCACGTCTTCGACGCCGGTAAAGCCGCGTTGCGCCAGCAGGGCCGAATAGATTCCGCTCTGCGCCGCGCGGCCGGAATGAAATCTCTTCACCATCGCGCCTTCCTGTGCGGCCATCAGCCCGCCCGCCTGCGACCCGACGATACCGAGACAGTGCAGCGTCTGGATCGGGTCGAGGCCGAGGACGCGGGCAGCGGCCGCCGCGGCGACGAAGGCGCCGGAGGTGCCCTGCGGATGAAACCCGTCGAGCAGCAATTGAACCGTGGCGGCGTTGCCGACGCGCGCGCCGACCTCGTAGCCCGCCACGATCGCCGTGATCAGGTCGCGGCCGCTGGCCCCACCCTTCGCTTCGGCCAGCGCCAACGCTACGGGAAGCGCCAGCGACCCGGGATGGATGATCGATTCCTTGTGGATGTCGTCCAGTTCGAATGCATGCCCCGCGGTGCTGTTGACGAGAACGGCGTTGGCCGCGGAGGTCTTCTTGCCGCTGCCGAAGATCGATGCCTCCGCGCGGGCGTCTTCGGCTTCCACCAGCGCCTGGACATGCCGGGTCCACGGTAATGTGACGCCATGCAGGCACACGCCGATGCTGTCCAGGATGGAGAGTTTCAGATGTTCGATCACCGCGGCGGGGATCTGCTCGAATTTCAATTCGGCGGCGAAGCGCGCCAGGTCTTTCGTCGCATTCAGAAGCAGGGGCGGTTCGGAAGCGGTCATGAATGCTCTCTCCGGATTTGATGGCGTGGCGCTCTTTGCAATTGCGTGTTCGCAATGAACTTTAGCATGTGCGTGTGGGAAGCTCCCGCCCTTGCGCGTCGCGTCGGGGGATGGTTGCCGCGGGCCGCGTGGCCCTTTAGGGTGCCGCGCCATGTCCGCGCCCACGCAATCCTCTTCGCCCGCTGGTAGCGCCGGCCTCGCCTATCTGCTGCTGGTCCTGTGCACGCTGTTCTGGGGCGGCAACATGGTTGTCGGTCGCGCCGCCGTCGTCGAAGTGCCGCCTTTGGGACTCGCTTTCTGGCGCAATTTGATCGCGCTTGCGGTGCTGCTGCCCTTTACCTGGCGGGACCTGTTGACCCTGTGGCCGATGATGCGGCGCAACGCGCCGGTGTTGCTCGGGCTCGGCGTGCTCGGCACCGCAATGTTCAACAGCGTGATGTATATGGGGCTGAATACGACGACGGCGATCAACGGGGCGCTGTTCATGTCGCTGACACCGGTTGTCGTCCCAATCTTCTCCCTGATATTGATCGGCGAGCGGCTGACCCGGTGGCAGGCTGCCGGCATCCTGGTGTCGCTGATCGGCGTTGGCATTATCCTGGCCCGGGGCGATTGGCAGGTCATCGCGGCGTTCGAGTTCCGCGCCGGAGACTGGCTGGTGATCGCCGCCATGCTGTGCTGGGCGTATTACTCGGTGCACGCCAAACAGCGGCCGCCGGAAATGACGGCCTACGCGTTCCTGACGGCGATTTTGGCGGTGGCCACGGTGGTGCTGATTCCCTTTTATGTGTGGGAGACGGCGAGCGGAAAGCCGATGCCGGTGACCATGGGATCGATCTTGGCGGCGGGCTATGTGGGCATCTTCCCGACCGCGTTGGCGTTGATCCTGTTCAATCGAGCTGTCGCGATCATCGGGCCGAACCGGACCGGGCCGTTCAACCATCTGGTGCCGGTCGTGGCGACCATACTTGCCGTCATTTTTCTGGGCGAGCGGTTGCAGTCCTACCATCTGGCCGGGGTGGTCGCGATCGTCTTCGGTGTTTACTTGGCGTCGATCGCATCGGCGAGCACCAGGAAGCGCAAGGGGCCGCCGGGCCGCACCGCATCGAACGGATAGCAGGTGACCAGCGCGAGCCGTGCGCCGCTTCGGTCGTTGGCAAGGCCTTCCTGGCGCGAATCGACGATGCGGGTTTCGGCGGTGCGATAGCGGCGGGACACGCCCCGTCGATCCGTCAAATCGATCATGTCCCCCGGTTTCAAGGCGCGCAGAAAAGAGAAATGCGTATCCCGATGTCCGGTTAAAACGGTCAGGCCCTCGGACAGGGGGCGCGCGGTGCCGTCCATATGTCCAGGACCAAAAGCCAGGGTGCGGCCGCTGGCGCCTGCCAGGACGATCTGGTCGATCGCGAGCCGCGGCACGGCGAGCCGGGCGACCGGCCAGGTATCGGCCCAGGACCACGGGTGTACGCGCGACTCGCCGGACCGGGTGTCGGCCCAGGCCCGTTGGATCAGAGTCTGCGCCAGCAGCGCCTTGCCATGAATCCAGATGGCCTCGCCGAACTGCCACCCGCCCAGGGCGAGCAGCAGAACGGCGAGAGCGCTCGCCATACGGGAGCTCATCTGGCGAGACGCCTGCGGAAGTACCAGATCATGAAGGCAAACCACATCGACAGCGCGGCGATCAGGAGATGGATCCGCGCCGGCGTGGCGGTTTGGGCGTTCAGACGAATCATCGGACCGCCCAGACGGGGTTGATGTACCGCCGGATGGCCGGTCTGCTTGCTGGCCGCGTCGGCGAATCGGCGCATGCCTTTTGCGGTTTGCGCGCGCCGTTGAAGGCGCTTTTGGTGGTCTGTGGGCGGCGGCGTCCAGCCTGCGGGCGGGTTCGACGGCACGGCCTGGCGGGTTAGCGACGCTTCGGTCGGGCGGCTTACCGGCAGGTCGATCGCGACCAGGCTGGTGTAGCGGCTCATCAGCTGATGGGGCAGCGCCACGGCGAGAACGTCGCGGCGTACCGTGTCGGGCGAGACACCTTCGTGCAGCCCATCCATCACCGTTTCGATCTTGCGCCGCGCCCACAGCTTGGCGATGCCGCGGCCTTCCCGCGCATCGGCGAGGGAGACGCGCGTCGTCCAGGGCTGTCTCGCGAGCCGGCCGGAGATCACCAGCTCGCCCTCGGCCTTCGGCAACCGGGCGCTGACCACGACCGGTGCGCCCCGATAAAGGTCGGGCACGCGGTTCGGATGGGCGTCGGTGTTCGCGGCGTCGGGGAAGTCGACGGCGATATCGGTCATCACCGGCTCGCTCAGCTTGGCGAGCAGCGCGTTCATCTTCTTGCCGACTTCCTCCGGCTTGCCGATGAAGGTGAAGCTGCCGCGGCCGAATTTGGCGGCCTTCCCCATGAAGTGACCGTTCGGCGCGCTGCCGATGCCGACAGTGAACAGGCGGCTGTCGCCGAGCCCCCGCCGGATCATGCGGAACAGCTCCGCTTCGTTGCCGACACTGCCGTCGGTCAAAAGGACCAGCTGCCGGAGACGGCTGGAGTCGATGCGGTCGTCGAGCGACATTTCCAGGGCGCGGCGCATTTCCGTCCCGCCATCCGCCTTCAGGCTGTTTAGAAAGATCCGCGCCGTGGCGACCGATTGCCGGTCGGCCACGGTCGACGTCGCGAACAGGACCGTTGGCGCGCTGGCGAAGGCGATGACGTTGAAGCGGTCGTCCGGTTGCAGCCGGTCCAGCGCGAAATGCAGCGCTTGCTTGGCCTGATCGATCGATGCGCCATGCATCGAGCCGGACGTGTCGAGGATAAAGATCACTTCGCGCGGCAGCCGTTCGGTCTCAAGGGTTTTCGGTCGAGGCGGTGGCATGATCATCGCGAGCAGATAGGTCTCGTCCCCGACCACTTCCTTGAACACGACCGGCTTCGGCAGCGGTCCGGTAACCGGACGCCACTCCAATACGAAATCCCGGTTCGCGGGCACGGTGCCGTCCTCGAGCGTCACCTCATAGTGCGCCGGGGCGGTCTCGGTCACCTGTACCGGATGATAGGGACTGCGCAGCGCGTCGACCGGCATGCCGGCATCCAAGCTTACTGACAGATCCACCGGGTTGATCAATCCTGCGGCCGGATCGTGTATTGGCGGGGTGATCCGTTCCGCATCGGGCACGGTTGTGGTGTTCGCGGCCCAACCCATGCCGCCCACGCCGGCGACTTGTTTTCCTTTCGGGATGTAGCGGGGTGTTGCGGCCATGGGGAAGCGAAGCGAGAACAGGCCGTCCGTGACGCCGACCGGTTCCTGGTACGAGATTTCGATCGTAATCGATTCGTTGGGCGGAATGTTGGCGACCGAGACGGTGAACAGGTTGGGCCGTTCCTGTTCGACCAGGCTTGCCTTGCGGCCGCGCCGTTTCGCCGTGTCGTACTTCTTATGTGCTGCGGCGCGCTCGTCGATGCGACCTTCGATTTCGCGGTCGCCGATCCGCATCAGCAGATGGTCGATCGCCGCCTTGCGGCTGAGTGGAAACACATAGACGCCTTCGACCCATTTCGTGCTCGGGTTCCTGAAGGTCTGACGCAACTTGACGCGCGTTGTCACGCCGCTGACGGTGATCGACACCGTGCTTTTGACGCCGGGCGCCGGCGCGCCGAATGTGGTGCCGCCCGGGCCGCGCAGAAACAGTCCGCTGTGCGGACGTTTGCCGTCGCCATCGGGGATCGGGGCGGCTTCCGCTACCAGGGCGATGATTCCGATGCCGACAAAAATGAGCGCGCCGACGATCAACAGCGCGAAATCCTGAATGGTGCGATGTGCGCGGCGGCGTCTGCCGGATGCAAATCGTGTGAGTGCCGGTTTACCGGTCAGTTTGCGCATATTCCCTGTCTCCTTGTATGCGTCTTGTGCCGGCTACAAGGAGAGGGGTGTATTGCGGCTTAGGTGGGGAGACTTTTTGGCGTTCTCGCGGAGAATTGCGGCAATCTGTTGGCGCGATCAGTCGGGGACGTTCATCCAGAAGATACCGGCGGCGATGACGACGGCGGCGAAGACGCGCCGCTTGCCGAAGGATTCACCCATGAAGAGCGCGCCGATCAGGGCGGCGAACACGACGCTGGTTTCCTTTAGCGCGGAGACCGCGCCCATGCCGCTGAAGCTGAGCGCCCACAGCACGATGCTGAAATTCACGACGCTGACCACGCCGCACGCGACGCCGGTCTTCCAGCGGTCGCGAAGCAACGTGTATATGCGTTCGCCACGCCATAACCGCGCGATGATCAGCATGATCAGCCCGTCGAGCACGAACAGCCAGGCGACGTAGCTGAGCGCCGCGCCCGGCACCCGCACCCCAAGGCCGTCGACCACCGTATAGGCGCTCATGACCACGCCCGCGAGCAGCGCGAGCAACAATGCCCGGAGTTTCGCGTGCGACAGGCCACCCCGTTCCAGCGCGAAGAACAGCAGGCCGACACAGACCAGGGCAATGCCCGACATGCCGTTGACACCCGGCAGTTCGCCGGCCGCGGGGATCGCAATCAGCGTGACCAGCAGGGGTGCCACGCCACGCGACACCGGATAGACGTGGCTGAGGTCGCCATGACGGAACATCGACACCAGGGCAATCTTGTAGACGCCGTGTAGTAGCAGGTGCAGCGCGAGCAGCAACCAGACCGTGGCGGGTGGCAAGCCGACGAAGGGCAGCGCGGGAAGCAACAGGATCGCGCCGGTGCCATAGATCGTCGTCGCCATCGCAACCGGATCGCGCGCATCCTTGATGAACGCGTTCCACGACGCATGCATTACCGCCGCGAGCAGCAGCAGCAAGGTGACGCCAAGCGTCATGCCGGGTGTTCGGAATTACCGCAACGCTGTCTCCTCCCGAACCGGATCAATGCTGGCGACGCGCCATCGCAAAGCCCGGTCAAGAGTCGCTGACCACGCTTCCCTCGCCGCGATAGGCGCCTTGGTCGGTGCCTTGGTAGATAAAGCCTTCGCGGGTTTGCGTGATGCGGTCGTGCAGTGCGACCGCGTCCGGATGCATGTCGGCCTTGGGCGGCGTTTCGGCTTCGAAATTGCCGTAGCGGTCCTCGCCGCGCACCAGCATGGCGCTGTCCGGCACGCCGGTGATCTGTTTCACATGCGGGGCGATATAGCGGATGGCGAAACCGATGCGGCGGTCGTCGGACTGGTTCGGCGCCGACGCATGCGCGATCATCACATGGTGCAACGAAATTTCGCCCGGCCGCAGCAGGACGTCCACAGTTTTGGATTGGTCGATATCGACGCCGATCTCCTGGCCGCGAGTCAGCAGATTGTTCGGATCGAAGGTGTCCTTGTGCGGCAACTGATCCAGCTTGTGCGTGCCCAACGCCATCTTCATCGCGCCGCTTTCCAGAGTGCTCGGGCTGAGCGCCAGCCAGGCGGTGCAGACGTCCGGCGTGCTGAGCCCCCAATAGGTGGAATCCTGATGCCAGGTGACGTGGCCCTTCTTGTCCGGTTCCTTGATGAAGAATGCCGACTGCCAGCATAAAAGGTCCGGGCCGAGGATGCCTTCGACGGCGTCGAGAATGCGCGGATGGCTGACCAGTTCATTCGCCCAGGTCAGCAGCAGGTACAGCTTCTGGCGTTTCCGTCCCAGGATCGTGCCACCCTGGCTCGCCTCGAACGCTTCCAGTTTTTGCCGGTACGCGGCGGCTTCTTCCGGCGACAGGACGGACACCGGGAAATGGATACCGTCTTCATGATATTGCTGGATTTCCTGTTTGGACAGGGATGCCGGCATGGCTCGGCCTTTCGGGCTGCGACGGGAGCCTGCACTCTACGGAGCCGGCGGAGGAGCGGTCAAGCGCGCCGGTGGCCAGGTTTGGCGTCTCCCCGGCGGTGGCGCGGCGTCCGGTCGAAAATATCGTCCGAATTCGTCCATTGTCGCCGGATAGGGTGTTGAATGCGCGTTGGCATGGGCGTAGGTTTTGCCGCTTCCGTGCAATTTTCCAACGCCTGAATTGAGAGGTGTGTCATGTCTGTCGTCGCGTCCCGACTGGGTCGAATCAAACCGTCTCCCACCATGGCGGCTACCGCTATCGCCGAGGAACTCAAACGGGCCGGTCGGGATATCATCGGGCTGGGCGCAGGCGAGCCGGATTTCGATACGCC
>CAYYBI010000028.1:0-9588 GCA_964469835.1 uncultured Rhodospirillaceae bacterium | reverse complement strand
CGCCATCAAGAAATTTCTTTATGAGAACATGTATCGTCATCCCACAGTGATCCATGAAACCGGCCGGGCGCGCGGTATGGTCAAGGACCTGTTCGAGACCTTTATGGCCGCACCGTCCGAATTGCCGGAGGAATGGCGATTGCAGCTCCCTGACAGCGGCGAGGCCGAGCGGGCGCGGGTGATTGCCGACTATATCGCCGGCATGACCGACCGCTATGCCCAGCGCGCGCACGCCCGGTTGATGGGTGTGCCGGAGGGCGGCGCTTGAACCTGTTTCGGCAGATGCGGGACGAGGTGGCGCGCCTGATCGAGGCACTGGCCGAGGAGGGCGCAATCCCCGCCGGGCTCGATAGCAGCCGGATTTCGGTGGAACCGCCGCGCGATCCGGCGCATGGCGACATGGCCACGAACGCGGCGATGGTGCTGGCCAAGCCGGCGGCGATGAAGCCGCGCGATCTTGCGGCGCTGTTGGTCGACCGGCTTGTCGAGTCGCCCGGGGTTCGCGAGGCGGAAATTGCCGGACCCGGATTCATTAATCTCCGTTTGGACGACACGGTCTGGCGCGACTGCTTGGCGGAAATATTAAGAACCGGCGTGACATTCGGCCATTCGGACGTCGGCGGTGGCGAGCGGGTCAATGTAGAATATGTCTCGGCGAATCCGACCGGCCCGCTTCATATCGGCCATGCCCGCGGTACGGTCTTCGGCGACGTGCTGGCGTCCCTGCTGAGTGCGGTGGGGTACGACGTTTGCCGCGAATACTACATCAATGACGCCGGCGCCCAGGTCGATGTGCTGGCGCGCTCCGCCTATCTGCGCTACCGCGAAGCGCTGGGTGAGGATATTGGCGAAATACCGGAAGGCTTGTATCCGGGCGACTATCTCAAGCCGGTGGGCAAGGCCCTCGTGGACAGGGATGGCGACAAATGGCGCGTGGCGGGCGAGGACGAATGGCTGCCGGTGCTCCGCAGCTTTACCGTCGAGGCGATGATGGATCTCGTGCGCGCCGATCTCGCTGCGCTGGGCGTGGTCCATGACGTGTTCACCTCGGAAGACCGCCTGATCAAGGATGGCAAGGTTGACGCGGCGTTCCAGGATCTCAAGGACCGGGGGCTTATCTATACCGGCGTACTCGAGGCGCCCAAGGGCAAGCAGCCGGATGATTGGGAGCCGCGGCCGCAAACCTTGTTCAAGGCGACGGAATTCGGTGACGATGTCGACCGCGCCCTAAAAAAATCGGATGGAAGCTGGACGTATTTCGCCAGCGACATCGCCTACCATCGGGATAAGTTTCAACGCGGTTTCGCGAATCAGGTGGACGTCTGGGGTGCCGATCACGGCGGTTATGTGAAACGCATGCTGGCGGCGATTCGGGCGATCACGGAGGACAAGGCGACGCTGGACGTAAAGACGTGCCAGATCGTCCGTCTCATGGACAAGGGCGAGCCGGTGAAAATGTCTAAGCGCGCCGGCACCTTCGTAACCTTGCGCGATCTCATAGACGAGGTCGGCTCCGGCGTGGTGCGATTCATCATGCTGACCCGCAACAACGATGCCGGGCTTGATTTCGATCTGACGTCCGTTACGGAAAAATCGCGCGACAATCCTGTCTTCTACGTGCAATACGCTCACGCGCGGAGCCATTCCGTGACTCGAATGGCCAAGTCCGCGATGCCCGGGCTGGACATTTCCGAGAACGCCCTGCGCGGTGCAAATCTGGAATTCTTGACGGACGATTCCGAGATCGCACTGATCCGAACCATGGGGAATTGGCCACGTACGGTCGAAGCGGCGGCAATTGCGCACGAGCCGCACCGGATTGCATTTTACTTGTATGATTTGGCATCGGCCTTCCATACATTGTGGACCAAGGGTAAGGAAGACGCACGCCTGCGCTTCATTATCGAAGAGGACCCCAAGCTGACGCTCGCGCGGCTGGCCCTGGTGCGCGGCGTGCGGACGGTGATCGCTTCCGGGCTGAACATATTCGGAGTTGAACCTGTCGAGGAGATGCGTTGATGCGGCTGCGCAAGGATCCGCTGGCGGATGAGCTCGCCGCCCTGGATGAGTTGGACGACGAGGTTCGCCGACCTGCGCCGAAGCGTGGTGCATTGCTCTTGCCAATCCTCGTCATGATGATCGTTACCACCGGCGCGGCGACGATTGCCTGGTATTCCTACACGACCGGTTTGAAGGAAGGCAGCGAAGGGGCGGCGCCGCTGTTGAAGCCGGATGGGCCGACCAAGGTCACGCCGGCCTCGCCTGGCGGTCAAGCGATTCCGCACCGCGAAAAGACCGCGTTCAACATGGTCGACGGGCGTAATTCGGACCGGACGGTCGAGCGGCTGTTGCCACCACCGGAAATCCCCCGCAATCCGCCGGTTGCGGCGAAGCCCGCCACGGGCAGCTCGCAGATGCGCGCGGCGGACAGTCAAAAACCCGCCGAGCTCGCTCAAGGAAACCCCGACACCCTGGGCAGCCCGGCTCTGAGCCGTCCCGCGACGGACGGCCCGGTCAGGCTTGCGCCGCGCGATCCGGAACGGTCTCAAACGCCGAAGGCGCCCCCCAAAACGGCTCCTAAGGCGTCTCAGGGGCGCTCGAAATGGATCGAACTGCCGCCGGCGGTGTCGAATGAACCCGCGTTAACCGCGAAGGTGCCGGCGATGACGAAGTCATCGCCTCCTGGTGCCGCGGATGGTTCCTATCGTATTCAGATCGGGTCCGTGTCCAGCGACGCTCAGGCACGCCGGCTGTGGAAGCAGCAATCCGAGAAAAACAGTGACCTGTTGGGGGCGCTGAGCCTGAATATTCAACAGGCGACGATCAAGGGGCGAACCTACTACCGGGTGCAGGGCGGACCATTGTCGGGACGTGCGTCGGCGCGCGGCCTGTGCAACGAGCTGAAGAAGCGCCAAACGGGGTGCATCATTGTCCGGCCAAAAAATTAATTGCACCATTGCGGCGGTACTCGGGTGTTCCGGGACATCGCTGACGGATGAAGAACGGTCCTTCTTTCGCGATGTTAGTCCGGCCGGCTTTATTCTTTTTGCCCGCAATGTCGATACGCCGGACCAGGTGCGTGCATTGGTCGACGATTTGCGGGCCTGCATCGGTTCCGAGGACGCGCCAGTCTTGATCGATCAGGAAGGTGGCCGGGTGGCGCGGTTGCGCCCTCCCCACTGGCCGGCCTTTCCACCTGCGGGTCGCTTCGGTGAACTCGCGCATTGCGACCGGGATGCCGCCGTTGAAGCAGTTCGGCTGAACGCACGCTGTATCGGCGGTATGGTGCGCTCCCTTGGAATAAATGTGAATTGCCTGCCGCTCTTGGACTTACAGCAGGAAGGCGCGCACGACATTATCGGCGACCGGTCATTTGCGGATGACCCGGAAATTGTGGCCTTGTTGGGCCGGGCGAGTTGCGACGGCCTGATGCAGGCCGGCGTATTGCCGATCATCAAGCACATGCCCGGTCATGGCCGGGCGCGGTCGGATACCCACGAGACATTGCCGGTGGTGGACGCGTCGCATCGAGAACTATCGGATAGTGATTTCCGGCCGTTTCAGGCGCTTAGCGATATGCCTCTGGGGATGACAGCCCATATCGTCTACAGCGCGCTCGATGCGTCCGCGCCGGCGACCACGTCGGCGGTGGTGATACACGACATAATCCGGCGTGAAATCGGCTTTCAGGGCCTGTTGTTCACAGACGATATCGGCATGAAGGCGCTCGGCGGGCCATTTGGCGGCCGCGCCCGGGCTGCATTGGATGCCGGATGCGATCTGGTGCTTCACTGCAGCGGCGATATGGCGGAGATGGTGGAGACCGTCACAGGGTGCGATCAGCTGACCGACCAAGCCAGCCAAAGGCTCGACACGGCAATGGCGTTGGTCGCCGATTTCGATCCGGTGGATATCGATGCCGAATTCGAGTGGGTTAATGAATTATTTAATAGATTTAATGTTTTATTGACAGCCTGATTAACGCATTTCGCCGAAGAGGCTGGCCGTGAGCGTGGAGAATTTCCTCTATCTCGCATCGATCTGGGTGTTGCCCGTATTGCTGGCAGTCACCTTTCACGAGGCCGCCCATGCCTGGGCTGCGTGGCGCCTTGGCGATAATACGGCGCAGGAGCTTGGCCGGGTCAGCACCAATCCGTTTCGGCATGTGGACCCGGTCGGCACGGTCTTGATTCCGCTGCTGCTGCTGGTGACCCGGGCGCCCTTCCTGATCGGCTGGGCGAAGCCGGTTCCGGTGAACGAGGCGGCGCTGGGCAATCCCGAGCGGGACGGCATGCTGATCGCGGCGGCCGGGCCCGCCGCAAACCTGTTGATCGCCCTCGTTTGTGCCCTGCTGCTGCAGGCGACGTTTCTATTGCCCGACTCGATGTCGCACTGGGCTTTGCTGAATCTCCTCAACGCCATGTCGCTGAACCTTGTTCTTGCAATCTTCAATATGCTGCCGGTCCTGCCGCTCGACGGCGGCCGGGTCGTGTTGGGACTACTGCCACCGCATGCTGCGGCAGCCTACGCCAAGCATCAATCCTTTGGTTTCATGATCTTGATAAGCCTTCTTTTCGTTTTACCTGAACTTGGCAGGGGGCTTGGCATGGATTTGGATCTGGTGCGTTTGGTTATCCAGGTGCCGGTCGGCTTCTTCCAGAACGGTTTGATGGCGATTAGTGGGCTTACCCAGAATTCCGGAGTGTGATATCCGAAGCACATGGCTGCGGACGACGATGAACCGGTAGAACAAAACGGTGCGGATTCCTTTGAGGAAGATGCCGAGCCGTTGACGGACGAGCCGGGCCTTCTGTTCCTTGATCTTGAAGGATATGAAGGGCCGATCGATGTTTTGTTGGCGCTGGCGCGCGACCAAAAGGTCGACCTGACTAAAATCTCCATTCTTCAATTGGCCGATCAGTATCTGGAGTTCATTTCCAAGGCGCGGGATTTGCAGTTGGAGATTGCCGCGGACTACCTGGTCATGGCGGCGTGGCTCGCTTATCTCAAATCCCGGCTTCTGTTGCCGGCAACGGGGGACACGGGCGAGGAGCTTTCCGCGTCGGAAATGGCGGCGCGGCTGGCGTTCCAACTGCAGCGCCTGGAGGCCATGCGGAATACCGGGCGCGCCCTGCTCGAACGGCCGCAGCTCAACCGGGATTTTTTCCCGCGCGGCGACCCTGAACCGGTGCAGATTCACAAGACCTCGGTAATCGAGTTGAGCCTGTACGACTTGCTGAAATCCTATGGGGAGTTTCAGACGCGCGAGAACATCAAATCGTTGCGGATCGATCCCAGCGAGTTGTACTCGACCGAGCGCGCGCTGGAGCGGCTGAGGAAATTGATCGGCGATACGCCGGATTGGGCGTCCCTTTCCGCATTTCTGCCGCAGGGCGTGCCGGGCGGGCTGGTGGCGCGCTCCGCAATGGCGGCGACGTTTGCCGCCTGTTTGGAGCTTGTGAAGGAGGGCAGTTTGCTGGTACGCCAAGCCGATAGTTTCGCCCCTCTGTACATTCGGCAGGCGGGCAACGGCGAGGCGGGTTAGAGGGAAGCATGGATCGGTTCCAGCAATTACGGGTTCTTGAGGCGCTGCTGTTTTCGTCTGCGTCGCCGATTGATGCAAAAACGCTTGCCGCGCGACTCCCTGAAGGCGTTGAGATCGGCGGACTGATCGAGGAGTTGCAGGGACGCTATGCCAACCGGGGCGTTCAGCTGGTACAGGTCGGCAAGGGATGGGCATTCCGGACGGCGGCCGACCTCGCGCCTTATCTGCGGGTGGAAAGCGAAGTTAAACGGCGGCCGTCCCGGGCCGCGGTCGAGACCTTGGCGATCATTGCGTATCATCAGCCAGTTACACGCGCGGAAATCGAAGAAATGCGGGGTGTCACCTTGAGCCGGGGGACGCTGGAAACACTCCTCGAAGCGGGCTGGGTGCGACCGCGCGGCCGGCGCCGGACGCCTGGCCGGCCGGTAACCTGGGGGACTTCGGAAAAATTCCTGGATCATTTCGGGATCGAAAGCCTCGACGCGCTGCCCGGGATCGAAGAGCTCAAGGCGGCTGGGCTGTTGGATCGTCGGCCTGGTTTCGGTCCCCTGAACACCATCGAAGAAATGCCGGAATCTGATGAGGCCGACGCTGACACGGACAAGGAAGCGGCGACGGACGAGGAAATTTTGGCGGTAGCCGAGGCTTTGTCCGAAGAAGAGGTAGGCGCCTCGGCGGAAGTTTTAGAACTGCCGGTTCCAGCGCGGCGGCACGGCGTGGAGTGAACCGCCCGGCGGGCTAGTCAAGAAAGAACGTTGCGACCTATTCTCATTGGCTCTATCAGTTGAGTTGATTGAAACGCCGTGCGAATGGGATCCAATGACGCTTCCGGCCCTACATCTCGAAAATATTGGACATGCCTACGGCAAGATTCCGGCCGTTGACGGCTTCGACCTGACCGTCATGCCGGGCGAAGTGGTCTGTCTGCTGGGGCCATCGGGGTGCGGGAAAACCACGGTATTGCGCCTTGCGGCCGGGTTGGAGCGACTGCAGCGGGGCCGCATTGTCATCAATGGACAGGTCGTGGCCGATTCCGGCGTGCATGTGTCGCCGGAAGACCGGTTCGTTGGATTGGTTTTTCAGGATTATGCCCTGTTTCCGCATCTGACCGTGGCCGAGAATGTGGCCTTCGGCCTGAACAAGCTGCCGGCCGAGGAAAGCCGGGATCGGGTGGCATCGGTGGTCGATCGGGTCGGCATCGGCGAGATGGCCAGCCGCTACCCGCATGAACTGTCCGGCGGTCAGCAGCAGCGGGTGGCTTTGGCGAGGGCGCTGGCGCCGCGCCCGCCCTTGATACTGCTCGACGAGCCGTTCTCAGGCCTCGACGCGCGGCTGCGCGATCAGGTGCGCGACCGAACGCTGCATGTCTTGAAGCAGAGCAACCAGGCGACCTTGATGGTGACTCACGATGCGGAAGAGGCGATGTTCATGGCCGATCGTATTGCGGTGATGCGCGACGGGCGCAATGTTCAGACCGATCATCCGGACGCCCTGTATTGCGAGCCGGCCAACGCCTTCGTTACGGAATTCTTCAGTGACGTGAACCGTCTGGCCGGTGTGGTCCGGTCCGGCCATGTCGCGACGCCATTTGGCGATTTGGCCGCCGACGGCCTAACCGACGGGGAGGACGCGGAAGTCCTGATCCGCCCGGAAGCGCTGATTCTGAGCCCGGCGGCGGCGGGCGAGAACGGCAAGCAGATGGGGCAAGCGCGGGTTCTGGCGTCCCGCATGCTGGGCCGCACAAGCTTGGTGCATCTGTGCACCTGCCAGCAGAGCGGTGAAGAACTCCATCTGCACGCCCGGGTGCCCGGGCGTTTCCTGCCGCCCGAAGATGAGGTGCTGCGGGTCGCGCTCGACTCTACCCAGGCATTTGTGTTTCCTCTCGAAATTAAATAATTCGCGGCAGGAAACGGTATAGGATCAAGACCGACATTGCGGGAGCGGGGCGCTTCTGCAAGTATCGCGAAAATATGGCAGTCAATGCGATACGACGGCCAATAGGAGAAAATCGGGAATGGGCGCTTTTAGTATTTGGCACTGGCTGATTGTCCTCGCCGTGGTGCTGGTTCTCTTCGGCGGCGGCGGCAAGCTGTCGCGGTTGATGGGCGATTTCGGTAAAGGCCTGAAGTCTTTCAAGAAGCAAATGAAAGATGAAGGTGAAGAGCAAGCTGAGACCAAATCGATAGAGAAAGACACGCCGGAATCGGCGGGCGCGCAGACATCCGCGAAGGTAGAAAATGATACCGCCGCGAAAAGCTGATCTGCGCGGTCTCGCGAGCCTGCAATAACCTGCCCGGAACGCCGCCATGTTCGACATCGGCTGGCCTGAGCTCTTAATCGTCGCGTTGGTCACCATCATCGTGGTCGGACCGAAAGAGCTGCCGCGGGTCCTTCGTACCGTCACGCTTTGGATCCGGAAAGTCCGGGCGATGGCGCGTGATTTCCAGGATGGTATCGACGATTTGGCGCGTGAGGCGGATCTCGACGACATGCGCAAGCAGATTGAAGGCTCCGCCGAGATCGATCTCGACGACGATTTCGAGAAGACGATCGATCCAGCCGGGGAGCTGGCGGACTCGGTGCGCGAAATCGATGATGCCTTGGGAGAGCCGCCGACCACCGAACCGGCAGCCAAACCTGCGGCGGAGACCAAGAAGGCGGACGGCACGGCATGAGTACCGACGACCAGGACGGTGCCATTGACGGCGGCAGAATGCCCTTGCTGGACCATTTGATCGAATTACGCCGCCGACTGATCTTCAGTGCGCTGTCATTCCTTGCCTGCTTCCTGGTGTGTTTCTATTTCGCCGATCCGATCTTCAATTTCCTGGTTCGCCCGCTGGCGGCGCTTTGGGAAGGGGAAGCGTCGCGCCGGCTGATCTATACGGCGCTGCATGAAAAGTTCTTCACCGAAATCAAGGTTGCGTTCTTTGCCGGTGCGTTCCTGGCGTTTCCGCTGATCTCCAACCAAATTTGGATATTTGTCGCGCCTGGGCTCTACAAACGCGAGAAATACGCCTTTCTTCCGTTCCTGATCGCGACGCCCATCCTGTTCGCGCTCGGCGGCGCCTTTGTCTACTACTTTGTCCTGCCGGTGGCCTGGCAATTCTTCGCGAGCTTCGAACAGGCGGCTGGGGAGGGTGTCTTGGCGATCGCGCTGGAACCAAAAGTCGACCAGTATCTGTCCCTGGTCATGCGCCTTATCTTTGCCTTCGGCATCAGTTTCGAACTGCCGGTTCTGCTGACGTTGCTGGCGCGCGCCGGCCTCACGACCAGCAAGGGCATGCGCAGCAAGCGGCGCTACGCGGTTGTTTCCGCCTTCATCGCCGCGGCAATTTTGACGCCGCCCGATCCCTTGAGCCAGATCGGATTGGCCTTGCCGATAATCCTGCTGTACGAGATTTCAATCTGGTGCGCCGTCCTGGTCGAACGGAAGCGCGACAAACAGGAGCAGGAGCAAGAGGATGACATTTAACCCCTAAGTCCCGTATAAGTCCGCCGGACGCCTCATCCTCGAATTTCGGACCGACCGATCATGCATGATCTCCGTTTTATCCGTGAACAGCCCGACGCGTTTGACGCAGGCCTGGAACGCCGAGGATTGCCGCCCCAGGCGTCGGAAATTCTGGATTTGGACGCGCACCGAAGGGCCGCTCAAACCGAGATGCAGGAGCTGCAGCATCGCCGTAACGAAGCATCGAAGCTGATTGGCGCGGCTAAAAAAAGCGGCGAAGATGCAGCGGGATTGATCGCAGAGGTCCAGACCCTCAAGGAAGGCATGGCCACCGCCGAACAGCAGGAACGGGATCATGCCGCGGCGTTGAAGGCTATCCTCGAAGGACTTCCGAACCTGCCCGATCCGGATGTACCGGACGGCGAGGACGAAGCGCAAAATCTTGAGGTGCGGACGGTCGGCGAACGGCCCGCGATTGATGGCGCGCCGAAGGAACATTTCGAGTTGGGTGAAGCGCTCGGATTGATGGATTTCGAGGCGGCGGCAAAGCTTTCCGGGTCGCGATTCGTGGTTCTGAGCGGTGCGTTGG
>CAYYBI010000027.1:0-4219 GCA_964469835.1 uncultured Rhodospirillaceae bacterium | reverse complement strand
AGGGGAGTTTTTCGGGTGGGGTAAATCCGGACACAGTGCGGACGCAAGAAAGCCCCTCCGGGGAGGGGCTTTGTAAGTCATTGATATTTGGTTGCGGGGGCCCGCAACCACCTTTACCGAACAGTCTTCATTTGGCGTAGAATTGCGGCATGGGTTCAAATCCCGGGCCCGAAACCACCGACAATTGACTCTTGTCGTGGCTGTGTGATTGCGGCTGATGAACGTGAGGCATTGGCCCGCTTTCCGCTCAATAACGAGCTTCACACGCCAATGTCCGCTTTGCTGCCATTTGCGTCCGCTCTTAACTCAAGAGCGGACATGCCAGCGACCGCACTCGACTTCCGCTTTTGACCCGAAGCGGACATGCCGCAAACGAAAACGGTGGCCCCGGAGGACCGCCGCTAAGCGGTTACTTTACCATTTCTGATTTTGCGCAAGATCTTGTGAATATTGCAATATGAAATATTCGTCTGACCGGTATAGGCCAGCAATTGCAATGCATTGCCTTAAATTGAGGCGAGTTTTTATCGGCATCCGAGCGATTTCATGTTGGTATTTAGAGGACGGGCGCACCACATACCTAAAGTGAAATGGCAATGGCGGTCCACATGGGAAATTCCCGTTAGGACTAAAAGTAGGAGGCCTCACAATGAACATACCAGCATCGGTAAAGCCCGCAATCTGGGGCGCGATCGGCGGCGCGATCGCTGCAATGGTCGTCGGTTTCGTCTGGGGTGGCTGGGTAACGGGCGGAACGGCCGGAAAGATGGAGGCGGTAAGCGCAGAGACAGCTATCATCCTTGCATATACGCCACTCTGCGTTGCCAAGGCGGAGCAGCAGCCGGAACAGCTCGTGCTCCTTAAGAATCAGAGCAACTGGACGCGCGAAGATTTTGTCGTCGAGGCCGGCTGGGTCGCTGCCGTGAGCGAAAAATACCGCTCCGCGGTCGCAAAAGCGTGCGCGTCAACATTGGTGGAAGGCATGGAAGCGCCGACTACAAAGCCTGCTGGCTGATACAAGCGGCAATAAGCGCGTCTTCTGCCACGATCGTCATAGTGTCCACCTTCGCGCCCTTGAGGCCGACCGAACATTCATAGGTCATCGGGAGGTCTCCATTGTCTCCGACCGATAGCCTTTGCCGTCACCGCGGAGATTTCCCAACGAGCCTGAAACACTAATCATCGCTCCACAGATGTCCGCTTCTGGCTAAAAGCCGACATGCGGCCGCCCTCAGCAACGTCCGCTCTACACCCGGGAGCAGACATTCGGATGTTAAACCTCGGCTAAAGAGTGATTAACGGATGCGGCGCGGTGTGCGCGGCAATGCGTTATATTGGTCGGAGAGCGAGTTGGGAGTAATAAGCGATGCGCATTCTGTTGGTGGACAAACGGTTTCCGGAGGAGACCGATATAGAGCGGAAAGTGATCGGCAGCACTGGAGAGTATGATCATTACAAGAGCGCCGAAGAAGTGCCGGAGGCCGCTTGGCGCACTGCCGACGGCATCCAGACCTTCCGGAATAGCAAGTTCGTCAACGACATGGCGATGGCGGGCAAGCTTGAGAACTGCCGGATTATTGTCCGCGGCGGGGTCGGGTACGATAATCTTGATTTGCAGGCACTTGGAGCCAGGGGCATCGCGGTCTGCAATGTCCCCGACTATGGCACCACCGAGGTCGCCGACCATGCCATGGCCCTGTTCCTTGCGCTGCGTCGAGGGGTTGCCACCTATCACGACGCGATACGCAGTGACCCGGTGGCGGGTTGGCGATATCAGGATGCACCCTGCGTCCAGCGGCTGCGCGGGCGGCGCTTCGGCATTGTCGGACTAGGGAGGATCGGCACCGCGACGGCGCGCCGCGCCCGCGCCTTTGACATGGAGGTATTATTCTACGATCCCCTTCTACCGAATGGGGTAGACCTTGCCACCGGCTACACACGGGTAGGCTCGGTCCAGGCCCTATTCGAGTCGGTGGATGCAGTCAGCCTTCATACACCGCTGAACGACGAAACCGAACGCATGGTCAATGCCGATCTGTTGGCACGCATGGGCGAGGGGGCGGTATTGCTTAACACCTCACGCGGAGCCGTCGTCGATATTGACGCGGTTTACCGGGCGCTCAAGGATGGGCCTCTTGGCGGTGCAGCGCTCGACGTGTTACCTGACGAGCCAGCGGATATCGGCCATCCCCTGATCGAGGCTTACATGGCGCGCGAGCCCTGGCTTGATGGCCGACTGATCCTTAGTCCGCACGCCGCCTTTTACAGTTACGAAGGCAATAACGATCTCAGGCGAAAGTGCGTCGAAACGATTGTTGCCTATATCGCCGATAATCAGCTGCGCAATTGCGTCAACAGCAACTGGTTAGCTGCCGATTAGATAACGCTGAACCCGCCTCATAGAGAATGTCTCCTTTTGGCTACAAACGGACGTTCCGGCGCTCCTGATCGACTTCCGGTCTTCCCCTAACAGTGGACATCCGGACAGCCATGTCCGCTTTCTCCCGGATTAGGTCCGCTTCACTCCCAATACCGGACATTTCCGGTGCCGCCTCCGACTACCGGTTATGACCCGTTGCGGACATCCTCACCTTCAGGCGGATCACCTCGGACGGACTATTGAAGTAGCGAAAAGGATTTTGCACCCGCCGAGGCTACGGACCACGCCGTCCCGCATCGACCCAAGTTGCTTTGACAGCGCCCTCACCTTGCTTGCACTGCACCCCGATTATTATTTGGGCGACATCGGCCAGATGACATTGGGTGGTTTTGGTTCCGTGCCTGACGGTACGAATGCTCGCGCCGGTTGACCTAACTCAAGTCTGCTCGCGGCGATGCGGATACATTGGAAGCATCGCGAAAAGGTGGTTCGGATTTACCATACCGTAGAAAACTACGTTCGAGGGGGAAGAGCCGTGTTTACAATCAGATCTGTTCTGTTGGTTTTTCTGGCTGCGGCTCTCGTTGCCAGTGCCGCGTCACTGAAATTGGCCGTGGCCCAAGCGCTGCCTTCCGACGAGGCGGTGCGTAAGGAGCTAGTTCCTACAGGCAAGCTGCGCGTCTGCGTCGCGGTTGCGCCGACGCCCGGCGCCGGCAACGTGGCGATGGACGCCAGCGGCCAGCCGCGCGGCATCAGCGCCGATCTTGGGCGGGAACTGGCGAAGAAGCTCGGCGTCACCGTGGAATGGGTGCAATATCCAAGTTCGGGCGCGGTGACCAACGCGGTCACGAGCGGTGCTTGTGACGTTGCTTCCCTTGCGGTCAACAAGCTGCGCAAGCAAAAGGTGGACTTCGGGCCGCCGCATATCGTCTTGGAGGCCACTTTTCTGGTTAGGCCTGGTTCTACCATCCAGATGCTCGCGGACGTGGACAAGTCGGGACTGCGCTTGGCCAGCGTCGAGGGTACCGGGGCCTCGCGGGCGGCCCAGCGTTGGCTGAAGAACGTAAAGCTAACCAACGTAAAGGACGCGAGCGAATTGATCGAACTGCTGCGCACCGGAGAAGCCGATGCGATCACGCTATCGCGGGAGTCGCTGACGCAAATCGCAACCAAGAAGGTGCTAGGATCGCGCGTCCTCGCCGACGCCTTCTACAGGTCGCATGTCGCAGTCGCGATTTCCAAGAACAAGCCGGCGGCACTCGCCTACGCCAGCGCCTTCGTCGAGGAAATGAAGGCGTCGGGCATGGTGCGGCGCTCGCTCGACAGCCTCGGCATGCAGACCTCGGTGGTGGCGCCGGCCGGCGCCAAGCCCTGAATCGGCGCTGGAACCGGCGACCGGCTTGCGTGGGTATCGTAAAGCGAAAAACCAAACGTCCGCTTTGGGTCGCGGAAGTAGTGGCGGTGTCAGACCAAATCGGCTTGAGTTGGGCAAGGGCGTTCATTAACGTCCGACGATGCAGAGTCCCTTCCGTTATTTCAACCGTTCTCCCGAGGTCATCCGCCTCGCGGTGATGATGTAAATTCGCTATCCGCTGTCATTGCGTCAGGTCGAGGATCTTCTATTCGAGCGCGGCATCGATATCTGCCATGAGACGGTGCGATTCTGGTGGAACCGGTTTGGTCTGACACCGCCCCGCTTTCAGTTCACACATAACCGAATTGGATGGGGATTTGGTGATTACGTCTTTGGGTGGTCGCTGATTAATTCAAACCGGTCGGGAACATTGCCAGCGATGTCTTTGAAATAGCACCGTGCGCGGTTTGCCATGCCATCGACAA
>CAYYBI010000026.1:0-4243 GCA_964469835.1 uncultured Rhodospirillaceae bacterium | reverse complement strand
TCATGGAAGCGATCCTGTTGCAGGCGGAAATCCTCGAACTCAAGGCGAGTCGCAGCCGGCTGGCGCAAGGGGCGGTGGTCGAAGCGAAGATGGAGCAGGGCCGAGGCTCGGTTGCGACGGTGTTGGTGCAGCAGGGCACGTTGCGGCGCGGCGATATCTTCGTCGCGGGGTCGGAGTGGGGCCGCGTCCGTGCTCTGATTGACGATCATGGCAAGACGATCCAAGAAGCCGGACCGTCCCAACCGGTCGAAGTGCTCGGATTACAGGGCACGCCGTCCGCGGGTGACGACTTCAATGTCGTCGAAGACGAAGCGCGCGCGCGCGAAATCTCCGAGTACCGGCGCCGGCTGAACCAACGGGTGTCGCTTGCGGCCGACGGACGGGGCACGCTGGAACAGATGTTCGAACAGATCAAGGCGGGCGAGGCGTCGCAGCTTGGCATTGTCGTCAAGGCGGACGTGCAAGGATCGGTCGAGGCAATCGTCGGATCCTTGACGAAACTCGGCAATGAGGAGGCGGCCGCCCGTATTTTGCATAATGCCGTGGGCGGCATCACCGAATCCGACGTCGTGCTGGCCAAGGCGTCCAATGGCATCATCATCGGCTTCAACGTGCGAGCCAATCCACAGGCGCGCGAAATGGCCCGCCGGGACAATGTGGACATCCGCTACTACTCGATCATCTATGACGTGATCGACGATATGAGGAATCTGCTGAGTGGCCTTTTGGCGCCGGAAATGCGCGAATCCCAAATCGGCTACGCCGAAATCAGGCAGGTCTTCAATGTCAGCAAGGCGGGCAAGGTTGCTGGCTGCATGGTCACCGAGGGCGAAGTAAAGCGCGGCGCCAAAGTGCGGCTCTTGCGTGACGACGTGGTGATTCACGAAGGGGCTTTGAAAACGCTAAAGCGCTTCAAGGACGATGTGCGCGACGTTCAGCAGGGCTACGAATGCGGCATGGCGTTCGAGAATTACGACGACATCAAGGAAGGCGATGTCATCGAATGCTTCGAAGTGGAAGAGATCGCGCGCAGCCTGTGACCAGCACATGCAAGGTGCGCCCCGGGTTTGTGGGGTCGCGGGATACGGACCGGAAAATCACGCCATGAAGGCCGTCGCCAAAAGCCGGCCGCCCACGTTGCGACAACTGCGCGTGGGCGAAGAAATACGGCATTGCCTTGCAGATGTATTGGCGCGCGGCGATTTGCGCGATCCCGCATTGCGCGGCCGTGTCATTACCGTCTCGGAAGTTCGGGTCAGTCCCGACCTGCGCAACGCCACGGTCTTCGTCATGCCGCTGGGCGGCGAAGAAGTAACCGAAGTCATGGATGCGCTCGGCCGTGCCACGCCGTTCCTTCGCGGTCAGGTCAGTCGTCAAATTCGGCTCAAGTTTTCGCCACGTCTGTCCTTTCAATACGATTCGGTTTTCGACGAGGCCGCCCGGGTTGACGATTTGCTGCGGTCGCCCGCGGTCGCCCGCGACCTGAAACCCGACCCCGCCGATGGAGACGGGAATGACGAGACGTAGGCGGCGGGGAAACCCGGTTCATGGCTGGTTCGTGATCGATAAACCGTCCGGCATAACCTCGACCAGCACGGTAAATGTCGTGAAGCGGCTTGCCGACGCCGCCAAGGCGGGCCATGGCGGGACGCTTGATCCGTTGGCCACCGGGATCTTGCCAGTGGCGCTCGGCGAGGCGACCAAAACCATGCGCTTCGTTGTCGACAGCACCAAGGTGTATCGCTTCACCATCCGATGGGGCGAGGCGACCGACACCGACGATGAAGAAGGGCGTGTCATCGAAACCGCCGCGGGACGACCCGACCGCGCGGCCGTCACGGATGTCTTGCCGCGGTTCACCGGGGAAATCGATCAGGTTCCTCCCGCCTATTCGGCGATAAAAGTCGATGGCGAGCGGGCCTATGACCGGGCGCGGGACGGCGAAGAAGTTCACCTCGCCGCGCGGAAGGTGCGGATTGACCGTATCGGACTGGTGGACATGCCGGATCCTGACCACGCGGTCTTCGAAGTGGTGAGCGGGCCGGGCGCTTATATGCGGTCGCTGGCGCGGGATATCGCGCTCGCGGTCGGTACCGTGGGACACATCGCCGCGCTTCGGCGGATACGCGTAGGCCCGTTTACCGAGGACAAGGCGATTTCACTGGACGTGCTGCGCTCTTTTGGGCAGAGTGCGGCCGTTTTGGAGCACTTGCTGCCGGTCGAGACCGCGCTGGACGACATCCCGGCCCTGGCCTTGACCGACATGGAGGCAAGCCGTCTGCGAAATGGACAGGCGGTTTCCCTGCTTCGGAAAATGGATCTCGACCGGATTTCCGGGCTCAACGATGGCGACACGGTGCTTGCCACAGGCAAGGGAAAGCCGGTCGCGTTGACACGGTATTCGGCCGGCGAGGTCCATCCCCTCCGGGTGCTGAACCTTTAAGGAACAAGGAGTAATCGATGTCGATTACAGGCGAAAGAAAACAAGAGCTTATCAAAGAGTTCGCCATTGCTGCGAATGATACCGGCTCGGCGCCGGTTCAGGTTGCCGTGTTGACGGAGCGTATCAAGAACCTGACCGAACACATGCAGACGCACAAAAAGGACTTTCATTCCCGGCGTGGTCTGCTGGTGATGGTCGGCCAACGCCGACGGCTCCTGGATTACGTAAAGAAGAAGGATCAACCGCAATACGAGGCGCTGATCAAGCGGCTCGGACTGCGTCGTTGAAAATCGTTCGCCCATTTCGAGCCGCGGTCCGCAAATCTCGGGCCGCCGTGGTGGGCGCATCGATTGAAATGCCGGACCCTTGGGAAGGGTTCCGAGGCCGGCATCACCGGCGTCCGGCAATGGTGCCGGCACGCGGTGTCGTGCCCGGATCGGATAAATTGTTGTCCCGATCCGCGGCTATAGGAATGTGAAGGAAAGATAGATGTTTAATATCACGAGGAAAGAAATTTCCTGGGGCGGACGGCCCCTCATCCTGGAAACGGGAAAAATTGCGCGCCAGGCAGACGGCGCGGTATTGGCGACATATGGCGGCACGCAAGTCTTGTGCACGGCCGTCGCTCAGAAAACGCCGAAGGCAGGAATCGATTTCTTCCCGCTGACGGTTAATTATCAGGAAAAGACATTCGCCGCCGGCAAGATTCCCGGCGGCTTTTTCAAGCGTGAAGGACGGCCCAGCGAAAAGGAAACGCTGACGTCCCGCCTGATCGATCGGCCGATCCGGCCCTTGTTTCCCAAGGGTTTTCGCAATGAAACGCAGGTCATCTGCACGGTCCTTACCCATGATTTCGAAAATGATCCCGATGTGGTTGCGCTGGTCGGTGCGTCTGCCGCGCTGACGATTTCCGGCATCCCATTCTTGGGACCGATCGGCGCGTCGCGCATCGGGCTGATTGACGGCGAGTATGTGCTGAATCCGTCAATGGACGACATGGAGTCGACGAAACTCGACCTCATTCTCGCCGGAACGCGCGAGGGCGTGCTGATGGTAGAGTCCCAGGCGGACGAACTGGACGAAGACACGATGCTGGGCGCGGTTACGTTTGGACATCGCGAGTTCCAGCCGGTCATCGACATGATCATCGACCTTGCCGAAGCGTGCGCCAAGGAGCCCTGGGCCCTGCCGACCGAGCCCGACAATCAGGAAGATTTGAAGAAGCAGGTAACGGCGCTCGCCGAAGGGTCGTTCCGTGACGCCTATTCAAAGACGGTCAAGCAGGAACGGGTGGAAGCGCTTTCCGCTGCCAAGGCCGAGGCCCTTGCGGCACTCAAGGAAGAGGACGCCGATGTCGAATTGGCGGCTGGTCTCCTTAAAGGGCTGGAAAAGGACATCGTGCGCGGCAACATCCTCAAGACCGGTCAGCGCATCGACGGCCGCGATACCAAAACCGTCCGGCCGATCGACTGTGAAGTCGGCGTGCTCAACCGCAGCCACGGTTCGGCGTTGTTTACCCGCGGTGAAACCCAGGCCCTGGTCGTCACGACGCTCGGCACCGGTCAGGATGAACAGATCATCGATGCGCTGGAAGGGGAATACCGGGAAAATTTCATGCTGCACTACAACTTCCCGCCCTATTCCGTCGGTGAGGCATCGTTCCTGCGCTCGCCGGGGCGCCGTGAAATCGGTCATGGCAAGCTCGGCTGGCGCGCGGTGCGGCCATTGATCCCCTCGAAGGAGGATTTCCCGTACACCATCCGGATTGTTTCGGAGGTCACCGACTCGAACGGCTCATCG
>CAYYBI010000025.1:0-11235 GCA_964469835.1 uncultured Rhodospirillaceae bacterium | reverse complement strand
CGCCGATCTGCTGGCCCAGACGATCAGGCCGGAATTCGTCTACCGGCATGACTGGCAGCTGGGAGACATGGTTGTCTTCGACAACCGCGCCTCGATGCACCGCGCCCATGCCGATTACGACATGTCGGAGCGCCGGCTGCTCTATCGCGTCATCGTCGAAGGCGATCGCCCGGTTTAGGCGGCACGATCAGGGTCGTCGATGATGCTTCAGCCGGCGCCCGAAGCCGGAGTTCCACGGCAGCAAGATTACTTCCGACCAGGAGCCGATTCGACTTCAATAACCGGAATTGCTACCGTTTTGGGGCCAGAGAGAGGTGCTATTCGGGCGATAGCGAATAAACAAAATTCCGGCAAATCGGAATCGCATGACACTCTGCGCGCGCCAATGTGGTGGAGGCGCCCACGATGTCCTATCGTTCGCGCAGGTCAAATAAACGGGAACCGGACGGGGTGAAAAGTGCGCCTGAATGAAATCGAGACGGCGATGCAGGATGGCGCTCATGGCCCGGCTGCGCAGTGGGCCATCGAGTATCAGCGCCGGGTCGGAGCGTTTTTCGATGCCGAGGATTTCGTGCCGGTGCGACTTGTCCATATCAGTACCGACCGGGAAACGATTGGCGACAGCGGCGTCTCGTTTATCGAAGAGTTGGCCGACCTGCCACCGGAGCAACGCCGGCCGCGGGCATTTGCCGTCGCCGACTTTCGCGGCTTTGATACGGAGGCTTTCTCTTTTCTCCTGCCCGACCGTGATCTCGCCGAGCAAAGCGATGAAGCGGTCGTCGCGCTCGGACGGCTTGGCGTGTCGACGGCGCACGCATACGTCAACGACCATTCCGTCACCGCGCCGACCTTTGGCGAGGCATGCGGATATTCCGGTACGCCGTCGGTCATCTACATGAACGGCCTCGTGGGCGCCCGGTGTAATTTCGAGGCGGGGCCATCCAGCCTCGCAGCATTTTTTACCGGCCGCGTGCCGCGCTACGGCTTTCATCTCGACGAACGGCGGCGCGCTACGCATGCCTTCGCGCTCGACTTCGCGCCGCAAGACGTCACCCAATGGGGCGCGGTCGGCGCACTTATCGGCCGTAAGCTGAATTCGTACTGGTCGGTTCCGGCAATCGAGGTTCCGGGGGCACGGCCGACGGTGTTGTCGTTAAATCATATGGCGCTCAACCTCGCGAGTTACGGATCGATTGCGATGTTCCATGTCATCGGCGTGACCCCCGAGGCAGCCGACTGGCAGGCGGCCTTCGGCAAACGGCAAACGAAACCCCCGCAGATAATAAGTCGGCAAGACGTCGAGGCGTTCCTGGGGTCCTGGGGCGGCGTCGACGAGAAACTCGACGTTGTGGCGCTGTCGACGCCGCAGTTGACGATTACGGAACTCGCCGAGATCGCGGAACGGATCGTCGGAGAACGGGTTCATCCCGACACGGCGCTGCTGATTTACGCGCCTCTGGAGATCAAACAGGCGGCCGAACGGATCGGACTGAAGACATCGATCGAGAACGCCGGCGGCAGGCTCATCCATGGCCATGATTTCTTCGCGACATTCGCGAAGGAGATACGCGAGAGCCATGGCTGGGAACGGCTGATGACCCATTCGCTGAAGGTCGCAAACATTTGCGAAGGCTACGGCTACAATCCGACGCCGGCGTCGATCCGCCGTTGTGTCGAATCGGCCATCGCGGGCAAGGTGCTGCCATGACCGGATCGGGTAAGGGCATCGTAATACATGGGCATGTGGGTATCGGGCCCGCCGTCCGCGGCACGGCCCTGGCGGCGGCCGATAATTTCAGCACCCGGTATGATCTTGACCGCGACCGCGGCATCGTCTCGCGCCCCTCACACAAACTTTACGGTGAAAGCTATGTCGGCCGAATTCTCGTGTTGAACGCCGCCAAGGGCGGCGTCGCCTCGGCCTGGATGTTGCGCGAGATGGTGATGAAGACCAAGGCGCCGCTGGCGCTCCTGCTCAACAATGCCAATCCGGTGATGGCTCAAGGCGCGGCCTTCGCCGACCTGCCCTTCATGGATCGCTTCGAGTGCGATATAACCAAAGCGGTTCGGAGCGGCGACATCTTGTATGTCGATCCCGCTGCGGGGTGCGTGCGAATTGAGTGCCGGGATCGCTGACGCCGGCGGTTCACATGGCGCTTTAATTCGATCCACTCACCCATTGTCGTCATCGATTCCCGATGATCATGGATCCTCGTTCGCGGGAATGACGGATTTAGGGAACCAAGCGTCGCTGCGCAGGCAAAATATTCGGCATCCCGCGCGCTACGCCACAGGTCCGGTATAGTGGCAGGCCTCGCCATTGCCCTCGCGGCTGACGGAGACGCAGGACAGCGCCGGTAATGCCCCCTTCAAGCGCTCCCACAGCCAGATGCTGATATTCTCCAGGCTCGGTAGTTCGAGGCCCGGGATATCGTTCAGGCAATTGTGGTCGAGGGTTTCGCGCACCGCCGCGATTGCGGTATTGACCTGATCGAAATCCTGCACCCAGCCAGATCGCGGATTGGGGATGCCGGTCAAGGCCAGCTCGACCTTGAAGGTATGTCCATGCATGCGGCGGTACGGGTGATCTTCGGGCATGTTCGGGAAGAAATGCGCGGCGCTAAACCCGAAGCTTTTTACGATGGTCACGACATTGGTCATCAACGGATTCCGAGCATTTTGTGGGTTTGCAGGCTGAGCCGCCATTGCGGGTGGTCGAGGCAATAGGCGCAAGCCGCTGCCATGTTGCTCTCGATATCGGGTCCGTCCATCGGCTGCAACGAGAAATGCGCAAAATCGAGGTCGAGCATCGTCAGCGGATCTATGCCCGGTTGCGGATAGACCACCTTCAGTTCATTGCCGGATTGCTGGACAAAATCGGCGCCGGCCTTCGGGCTGACGCAGACCCAGTCGATGCCGTCGGGGACGGGCAGGGTGCCGTTGGTCTCGATGGCGATTTCGAAGCCTTGCGCATGCAGCGCGTCGATCAGCGGCGGGTCCAGTTGCAGCAGCGGCTCGCCGCCGGTGCAGACCACATAGGGAACGCCCTTTGCGTCGGCCGGCCAGTAGGTTGCGACCGTTTCGGCCAGCATATCGGCGGTCTCGAACCGGCCGCCGCCGATCCCGTCGGTACCGACGAATTCGGTGTCGCAAAAGCGGCAGACGGCGGTGGCCCGGTCGGCTTCGCGGCCAGTCCACAGGTTGCAGCCGGAAAAGCGGCAGAATACCGACGCACGGCCGGCCCGTGCGCCTTCGCCCTGCAGCGTGTAGAAGATCTCTTTTACCGAATAGGTCATGGGGGTCGGCCGGGTCCGCCGCTGCTTCACAAAGGAAGCGCGGAATTAAGCCCCTTTGTGCGGCGCGTCAAGAAGACGTCAGGCCCGGCTCCGGCACCGCGAAATCGTCCGGGCGCAGGAAGATGGTGGTCCGCTTGGCGAAACGGGGCAGGGTCTCGTCAAACGCGTCGCGCCGGTGCAGCAGCCGGGCGTTGTCCCACATCACCACATCGCCGTTGCGCCAGCTATGCGTATAGATATGCGCCGGTTGCAGGATATGCGCGAACAGAGCGTCCAGCAGCTCCTGGGTTTCCGATTCCGGCTGTCCCTCGATTTCGAAGGTCTTGAACGGATCGAGATACAGCGACCGCTGCCCGGTCACCGGATTCTGCAGCACGATGTCATGGGTGGCCGGCGGGGTGCGGTCGTTGATTTCCTGGATCGTTTTTTCATCCTTAATGTCGCGCTGGAAGCTGACGTTCGGTTGCAGGCCGTATTTGCACGTCGCCTGCTTGCCGTCGACGCGGGCGCGCAAATCGTCGGGCAGGGTGTCATAGGCGAGCGCGGTGTTGCACCAGGACGTCCTGCCGTCGTCTTCGGGGACTTCCGCCGCCTGGAAGATCGATCCGCTGGCCGGTCGCTGCCGGTAAATCTGATCGTGATGCCATTTCAACTCATAGGTGCCGAGACCGCCGAGCGGCGTCCCGTCCGGCGTCTTGAGGCCGGTGACGTAAATCACCTCGGGGTGTAACGGCGAATGCATGTCGCCGCGGACGATATGGTCGAGCTCGCCATAGCCGCGGCTGTAATCGACCAGTTCGCGCTCGGTCAGGTTCTGGCGGCGAAACAGCAGCAGCGGATCGCGTTGCCACAGGTGATAGATTGCATCGAAGGTCTCGCGATCGAGCGTAGCCAGGTCGACGTCGAGCACTTCCAAGCCGAAATTATCCTGTAAACGCCGGGTGCGTAACTCCATTGGGGCATTCTCCGTCTGATGCCGTGCCGAAGGTTGGATATGCCTAATAATAGCGCCGCCTGATTAGGGCGACAGCTTTGGGATGGTGAGTGTAGCGATTTTTGGTTTGAGCCGCTATTGCGGGGGCGGTGGGGTACTGTGTGCGGGGACGGCGTACGGAAGCCGGCGCCAAGGCCCCTGCATCCGATACACGATATGCAGGGGCATCAATGCGCCCGCCGGCCCCCTCCCAACCAGCGATGCTGGTCGCGAGGGGGGGCGGTCGTTTTAGGAAAGCGGTCAGATCGAAACGGGAAACGTATCGACCGCTTGGAAATGGGCCTACTATTGGCCCTGTGGCTGCCCGCCAGTCATCGGCTGGTGGTGCTGGGGCGCCATCGGCTCCGGCTGCGGTGCCGCCATCGGAGCCTCGTGCGGCACTTCATCCGCGGCGTGGCGTTGGTTCATCCGCATGTCGATGACATACAGAATTGCGCCGGCAACGAACAGGGTGCCGCGAATGGCCCAGCCGACCGTTTCACCCCAGGTATCGATCCAGGACAGCAAACGAAATTCATATCCGACAAAATTCAGTGCGGCACTTCCAATACCGAAGAGCAGCAGCAGCAAGGCTATCTGTTTCATAACGAGGTCCTCTTCGTTAAGTATGCTTGATTGAAAGAGAATTTGGCGATTCGTCGCCGTTGGGCCGAACTAAATCACAGGGTTGATTAACAGAAAGTTAATGCAGTTTCGAAGAACATATTCCTAAACAGCTCAGCACAATTTCGCCTTATTCTGCGCGCTTGTGCGGCCAATCCATACCGCGATTGTCGGCCTGCCATGGCAGGCGTCGGGGTCACCTATGTAGTTTTTTTGGTCTTTCGACGGCAGTTAGGGCACTTGTCGGTGCGCAATTGCTCTTTGGGACCGGTGCGGTCTCGCGGACAAACCAGCCTGAAGGCGTTCAAATGTGACGCCCCTGTGTTTGAAGACCAGGTCAATCAGGGTATCGTGGCAGGGAAGCCGGCCGGATGGCCGTGATCTCAAGGAATATATGCGCAGGCTTGGCAGGATAAATTCATAGGGGAGGGAACAAATGGCGACGGAAGCGATGCAGACGGAAATCCTACCGGAGACGATCAGCATCAAGCCGCTGGCGCTCGATATCGGCGCCGAAATCGGCGGCGTGGATTTGGCCCAACCTCTGTCCGGGCAGCAGCGCTCGGAAATCTGGAACGCCTTCGTCAAATGGAAGGTGATATTTTTCCGAGATCAGAAGCTGGATAAGGCCAGCTTCGTCGCCATGTCGCGGCAATTCGGCACTCTCAACCGCGGCCACAACATCCATGACGTCGATCCCGAATTTCCCGAGATTTACGACGTCGTGAAAGGCCGGCAGAAGACGCGGATTTCGGGGGAGCCGAAATTCGACCCGTGGACCGGCTGGCACACCGATTTGACGCCCGCGATCAATCCGCCGACCGTGACCATCCTCTGGGGCAATGTCGTCCCGCCCTATGGCGGCGATACGCAATGGACAAACCTCGCCGCCGCCTATGACGCCCTGTCGCCGGCCATGCGGAGCTTCGTCGATGGGCTGCGGGGGGTGCATACCTATATGAGCTATGACGGGGTTACGTTGAGCAAGGAATTCGCCGAACGGATCGCGGCGAACCAGAAGGTCAGCGAGCATCCGATCGTCCGTGTGCATCCGGAAACGGGCCGGCGGGCGCTGTGGGTGAGTCCCAAATTCCTGCGCGAGATCGTCGGCCTAACGCCGACGGAAAGCACCGCGCTGCTCGCCATGCTGAAGACGCACGCAACCCGGCCGGAATTCACCCTTCGCTTCAAGTGGAGCCCGGGATCGGTCGCCATGTGGGACAACCGTTCCACCGCGCATCTGGCGCCCCGGGACATTCAGCACAGCGATTTCGATCGCCGGCTCATCCGTACGACGACCGTCGGCGACATTCCCGTTGGCGTGGATGGACGGAAATCTAAACCGCTGGAAGGCACGCCGCTGCTGGCTGCAAAAGTCGCATAAGACGGCGCGACTACTCGATTCCAATGGAGAGGGCTCTATGGGAGAATTCTTCAATCCGGTAAAGGCCATCTTCGGCGCCGGCAGCTTCGACCGGGTACGGGATCTGATCGCCGGCCGGCGTTACGCGGTGGCGACCTATGGCGAGCCCTATTTCGCCGGGCTGGTGGACCGGTTGGAACAGGCCGCGGGCAAAGCCGTCATCGTGATCGACAACGTCATGGCCAATCCGGATTTCCCGGAGGTCGAAGTCGGGTGCGATGGGCTGGCGGCGATGGACCAGTTGCCCGAAGTTTATGTCGGTCTCGGCGGTGGGTCCGCGATCGATACCGCCAAGGCGCTCGCCGTATCGGGCGGTGACTGGGGGCTGCTGAAGGAGCATTTGGAGACCGGCGGCGCTCGGTCGGATGAATTGCAGAACCCGTGCATTATCGCCGTGCCGACGACGGCGGGAACGGGCAGCGAAGTCAGCATCGGCGCGGTCATCTGGGACAAGGCGAATGATGGCAAATGGGGTGTGCGGACGCCGAAAGCCTATGCGGAATACGCGGTCGTCGATCCGGAACTCACGATCAGCCTGCCGCGGGATCAGACGATCAGCACGGCGCTCGACGCCATGAGCCATGCGCTTGAGAGCATCTGGACCGTGAAACGCAATGTGGTGACCCAGCCGATCGCCGTGCAGGCGGCACGCGACGTGCTGCGCTATCTGCCGGCCCTGAGCGACGATCTCGGCAACATCGATCTCCGCACCCGTATCGCAAACGCGGCCATGTTGGCGGGCATCGCCCTGTCGCAGACCCGCACCTCGATCGCCCATCAACTGTCATACCCGTTGACCATGCATCACGGCGTGCCCCACGGCATTGCCTGCGGGTTTTCGTTGCCGATGGTGATGGGGTGGGCGATCGGCCACGACGCGGTCTGCGACGAGGGCCTGGCCGATGTCTTCGGCGAAGATCTGAAAGCAGGCGTCAAAACTTTCGAAACCTTCATGGACAACCTCGGCGTCGCCCGCGACCCCGCCGCCTATGGCGTCTCGCTGGCGGAATGGAAGGGCTGGCTGGCTGACGCCGTGCAAGGTGAGAAGGGAAAAAGTTTTCTGGGTAAAGTGCCGGTTTAACGGTTGGTTTTTGAACTTCCGCCAATCGGCCTCTTGGACGTCGCCGCTGGGACATAGCCGTCAGTCTGCGAATTATAATTTCGGGAATGATGACAAGCGTGGATTTCATCGCGAGCGAGACCGTCATCCGCATCGTATTTTTTGTCGCTCTCTTTGCCGGCATGGCGATATGGGAAGTGCTTTCGCCGCGGCGTCTTCAAGGTGTCGGTCGCTCGGGTCGTTGGCCGGGTAATCTCGCCGTAACGGTCATCAATGCGGTGCTGCTGCGGATGGTTTTTCCGGTTACCGCGGTCGGCCTGGCCGCATCTGTCGAAACGGGCGGAGTGGGGCTGTTGAACGTCGCTGGCGGTCCCTTCTGGTTGCGAATCGCGGCTGCGGTCGTCGTCCTCGACCTGGCGATCTACCTGCAGCATGTCCTGTTCCATGCGGTGCCGGCGTTGTGGCGACTGCACCGCATGCACCATGCGGATCTGGCGTTCGACGTGACCACCGGAACGCGGTTTCATCCGATCGAGATGATCCTGTCCATGGTGCTCAAATTCATGGTCATTGCCGCATTCGGTGCACCGGCGGCGGCAGTCTTGATTTTCGAGGTGCTGCTGAACGGCACTTCGATGTTCAATCACGGCAATGTTGGGCTGCCGCTGCGCTTCGATCGGGTTATCCGATGGTTGGTCGTGACGCCCGACATGCACCGGGTGCACCATTCGATTGAGCGCCACGAGACCAACAGCAAATTCGGCTTCAACCTGAGCTGTTGGGACCGGCTGTTTGGGACCTATCGAGCGCAGCCCGGCGCTGGCCATGAAGGCATGACGATCGGTATTGAAACGTTCCGTACGCCGGACGAATTGCGGTTGGGCCGCATGCTCGCGCAGCCCTTTAAGGGGCCGGTGGGCGTCTATCCTATCGGGCGCCGCCGCCGAAAATAGTGAGGGCCGCATTCGACGGTTTCGGGCGGGCACGGCGCGCCGATTTAGTTTGCCGGATGACTGCGTTTGACCCAAACTGGTGCCCGATTGTGATCAGGTACGGTACGAGACGAACGCGCGGTTGTCATTCAATGCGCCTGTCCGAGAACCTGTCAGGGAGGGTCGCCTATGTCGGAATCACTCTCACCCGAAACGCCGGTCGTGGATGCGGAAGCGCTGCGGGAAGAAGTGAAGAACAAATACCGCGAGGTCGCGGTCGATCCCCACGGGACATACCATTTTCATACGGGCGGGCCGTTGGCGCGGCATTTGGGATATGACCCGGCGGATGTCGATCCGCTGCCGGATGCGGCGGTCGAATCCTTCGCGGGCGTCGGCAATCCGTTCTCGATCCATGATATCGCGGCGGGCGAACGTATCGTCGACGTCGGCGCGGGCGGCGGCTTCGATTGCTTCGTGGCGGCCGGCAAGACCGGGCCCGGCGGACGGGTCGTCGGCATCGACATGACCGAGGAAATGCTCACGAAATCCCGTGCGACCGCCGCGGCGATGGCACTCGATCATGTCGAGTTCCGCGAGGGTCTGATCGAAGAGATGCCCGTCGAGGACGGCTGGGCCGACGTGGTGATCAGCAACGGCGTGATAAATCTCTGTTCCGACAAGAAGCGCGTCTTTTCGGAAATCATGCGGGTTCTACGCCCCGGCGGGCGGCTGCAATTCGCCGACATCGCCAATGGCAAGCCGGTGCCGGAGGCCGCCATACGCAACATTGACCTCTGGACCGCCTGAATTGCCGGTGGCCTGCCGTGCGCAGGCTGGCAAAGGATGCTGGAGGATGTCGGCTTCCGGGATCAAGATCGGCCCGCCGGCCGATACCTTCGCGGGTGCCGGCGGCGAGGCGAATGCCCGGGCGTTCGAGGTGTATGGCTACGCCTTCCTGGCCCTGAAGCCGGCGTGACCGCTGGTCAGATCACGCCCTCGGCTTCCAGCCGCGTCAAATCGTTGGCGCCGAGGCCCAGCAGCCTGCCGTAGACCTCCGCATTGTGCTCGCCCAGCGCGGGCCCGAGGGTGTCGATGCCGCCCGGCGTGCCGTTGAGTTGCGGCACCACGTTGGGCACGGCGAGTTCGCCCGCGCGGGGATCGTTGACGCGGGCGATGTTGCCGCGCGCCGCGTAATGCGGGTCCTCGAAGATTTCATCGATTGCGGCGACGATGCCGCAGGGCACCTCTGCTTCGGTGCAGAGCGCGACGACCTCCTTCTGGCTGTGCCGCTTGGTCCAGTCGGTGACCATGCCGTCGACGCCGGCGCGGTCGGCGTCGCGCTGCCTGATCGTGCCGTATTTTCCGTCGCCGGACACATCCGCATGGCCCATCAATTCGGCGAGGCGGGCGTAGATCTTGTCATTAGTACACGCGATGGCCACCCAGCGGCCGTCCTGGGTCTCGTAGTGGCTGTGCGGGCAGACGTTGACCGTCGGTGCGCCCATGCGCTGGCGGATGAAGCCGACCTTGTCGTAGGCCGGGGCGAGTTCGTCGAGGATGCGGAAGATCGGCTCGTAGAGACCGATGTCGATCTCCTGGCCTTCGCCGCTGGCGTCGCGGGCGCGCAGCGCCATCAACACGCCGAGCGCGCCGTAGAGGCCCGACATGTAGTCGGCCAGCGTCGCCGAGCCGGGCGTTGCCGGCGGCCGGTCGGGCTCACCCGCGAGGAAAGAAATGCCGCCGAAGGCATTGCCAATGCGGCCGAAACCGGGCTTGCCGCTATAGGGGCCGGTCTGTCCGTAGCCGGAGACGCGTAGCATGACGAGCTGCGGATTGACTGCTTTCAGCACGTCCCAGCCGAGGCCCCAGCCTTCCAGCGTGCCGGGCTGGAAGTTCTCTGTCAGCACGTCCGCCTGCGCCACCAGCTTCTTCAGCATCTCGACGCCTTCCGGCGATTTCAGGTTCAGCGTCACCGATTTCTTGTTCCGCGCCTCGCTGAGCCAGACCAGCGTGTCGCCGCACTCGGTGACCGTGCCGAGCCGCCGGCAAGGATCGCCGACTTTCGGCATCTCTACCTTGATCACCTCGGCGCCGAATTCGGCCATGATCGTTGCGCAGTAGGGAGCGGCGATATAGGTCGCGATATCGATCACGCGGATGCCGGCGAGCGGCCTCTGGCTGTTGGCCTGATCCTGGCTGTCCGGCACCGTCGGGCTCCTTTGAATGTCTGTGAATGTCTGTTTTATTGTCGGGGCGGAGGCGGCACTATAGGCCGCACCGGGCACCGGAAAAAGCCATATATGTCCGGACAACTTTGTTATACCTTGGTCGCGATAACCGCCGCCATTGGGATCGATATTTGCGGGAGCAAAAACCATGAACACCGTCGTCAAGCCGACCGCTTTTGCACCGGACACAGATGGCGCCGCCGACGCCTTTATATCCGAAAAGCTTGCCGTCTTCGCCGGTGGGTTCGACCTGGCGCGGGTGCCCGAAGAGGTCGTCGAGCGGGCGAAGCTGCATATCCTCGATTGTCTCGGCATCGGTCTGGCGTCGACCACCTATGAATTCGGCCATCGCATGGCGAATGCCATGCACGGCCTGGGTGGCGAGGGCGACCTGCCGGTGATCGGTCTGCCGCTGCGGCTGCCGCTGCGGGATTCGGTTCATCTCAATGGCACGCTGATTCATGGCCTCGACTTCGACGACACCCACAGCGGCGGGGTCATCCATGCCTCGGCCAGCGCGGTTCCGACGGTTCTCGGATGCGGTTTGGCGAATGGTGCCAGCGGTGCGGAGGCCTTGGCTGCTTATCTGATCGCCGTCGAGGCAAGCTCGCGAATCGGCATGGCAGTGGACGGCAATCTGCACCGGGCGGGCCATCATCCGACCGGTTTGGTTGGGGCCTTCGGATGCACGCTCGC